>DAOTYB010000138.1:0-5919 GCA_034435315.1 Anaerolineae bacterium
TTGAGTCCGAAGAGCACCTGACTAAAGTGTTTTGCACCATTCAAGCGTGTCTGGCGAAAGGTGCGCGCCTGAACACGCGCAAAACTAAACCGAATTTGTATCAACTCCTGCTCGCGTGCGACAAGGAGGTGTTAGCTTGATGCGTATGGGGCAGGGGGATGAGTGGGGTTATTCCGTGGGAAGGACGATGAAATTCAGGCTCAGCCATCGGCTTGCTTTAGCCATCGGTTTCTAACCGACAGCGAGCGATGCCCGGGGCTGAGCAGTTACACATGCGCACACCCTCGGGTGTGCGCATGTGTTTTTTTAACATCAACGCTGGGTCAGTTTCCGCAACAAGTCGAACCAAAAGGGCGCGCCTTGTGCGCCGGCAAAACCGGTAATCAAAAGACCGATAACTTTGGAGACATAGTCCCCAAAACCAATCTGGCGCGGTGCTTGTCCCGGTTTGGGCATCCAGTCAACAGGAGTGATCGTGAGCGTTTGCAGTTTGGTTTGCCAATCGCTGGCATCTGGCGCGGTCTTGATGTTCCAGCCAATCGGCAGATTCAACGCGTTCAGTTGCTCGAGGGCTTGAGATTTTTCTGGTGTGCCTAGCGCGTACTTGTTCGCTTCCGCGACAATCGTTGAGCGTAATGCCGAATCCACCCACAGACTGGAGCCAATGCCAATAGCATCCACATTGAGAAAGAGCGCGATGATGAGACTGATGGCAAGCCCCAGCCGCCACATATGCGCTTGGTACAGTTTGGTCGTTTTGTCCATTGTGCTATCGTACCACGCTTCCAGATTCTGGCGCACGGTCTCGATGTTATTGTTCGCGGTGGAGAGGATGGCGAGCAACGGTTCGCGCAGCGGAGCGTTGGACGGCAAATTGCGGACGGCGGCTTGCAACTGTCCGACGGTTGTCAGCCCCGTGGCGGGATTGGGGACCAGAAGGTTGAACAACGCCAGCGAAAAAGTCTTAGCGGAGATATACGTCGGATTACGTGGCGCGCGGATAAAGCACTTTAGAGGTGTCCTTTCGAGGATCTGGGTGCCCCATGGATCCACCGGCGTAAGCGATTGAACCAGCGGATGGCTATACAAGTCGGAGGTCAACGACGTTTCGCCTGTGATGTATTTTCGCAGCCCTTCTTCCAGGCCTTTCGCGCGCATTCGCAACAATGAGGCGATTTTGTCGTTGAGTTGTGAGCAGACCAGACTCACCAGCAGAAAAACGAAAACCAGACCGATGGCAACATCGAGGATAGCAGAGAAAGCAACCGGCATTGTTTCTCCTTTCGCGCAGCGTGCGCCGAGTGAGGTTTATGATTTCAAGAAATACGTCTGGCAGGCAAGGTCAATCAGTTCTCTGGAGAGCGTTGGTGGAATGCCGCGAAAGCGCGCAATGTCCACCAGTTCATCCAGAATGTCGCGTGGATGGACGGCACGCGGGCGGCGGCGGGGTTTGATATAGTATTCCATCACCAGATAACGCAACATTTCCTCGGCATAGGGAATGCCCTTGCGCGCGGCTTCGCGCATAAAAATCTCGCGATACTCTTCCCACGTGGGGTCGGTGACGTGAATCTTGTAACGAATGCGCCGGAGAAACGCCTCATCCACCAACTCTTCGGGGTTGAGGTTGGTCGAAAAGATGATGAGCGCATCGAAAGGCACATCAATCTTGTGCCCTGTGGCAAGGGTCAAAAAATCCACCCGTTTTTCCAGCGGGACAATCCAGCGATTTAACAATTCGCGTGGACGCACCTGTTGCCGCCCAAAGTCGTCCAGCAGAAATACACCGCCATTCGCTTTCATTTGATAGGGGGCTTCGTAGAATTTGGTGACAGGGTCATACACCAGATCGAGATTTTCCAGCGTCAGTTCGCCCCCGGTGACGATCAACGGACGGCGAATCAGCACCCAGCGGCGGTCATAGCGTTCACCGCGTCGGATGCCGGGACCCTGGTCATCTTCGCTGGTTTTTTCTGGAATCGCCTGGTGATGCAACGCATCATAGATTTTGATGATGTGCCCATCCACGGTGACGGCGTAGGGAATGAGGATGGCGCCGGGCAAGAGCGTACCAATCGCTTCGGCGATAGCGGTCTTGCCGTTGCCCGCCGCGCCGAACAAAAAGATGGATTTGCCGGAATTGATCGCGGGACCGAGTTGATCGAGCAGGGCTTTGCTGAGGACGAGGTGCGAGAAGGCGCGTTTGAGCATCTCTTGTGTCACGGTCAGCCCTGCCAGCGATTGCATCTGCACCATTTTGATATACACGTTCAGTTGCACGGGTGCAGGACCCACGTATTGATTTTGTTCCATCAACTCGCGCGCGCGGGCGCGCCCTTCCTCCGAAATAACATATTGGTAGGACGACTCGCCAAAGCCGCTCGACCCTTTGACCTCGCACAAGTGTTCGCGACGCAAATAGTCCAGCACCTTGTCCATCACGTTGGTAAAGGGCATTCGCAGTGCATCGGCAATTTCGTGCCCCATCAAAAAGCCGCGCGTGTACAGGGTCTTGAGCGCCAGATCGGCAAGAAACGCCATGTTCAAGCCGGTCTCTTCGATGGTGCGTGGTTCGGGAGGTAGGTTGGGTGTAGAAGCATCCATAGTCACCCCAAGCGCTTCAGGCAATTTTTTGCGTTGATGTTCCTGTGATGGGAGATTCCGTTTCGGTCAGGAGGATGGGCTTGCTTTTGTGGCGAATCGTCTCGGCGGTGATGATACAACGACGCACATCGCGACGCGAGGGTACTTCGTACATCACCTCGAGGAGAATGCTTTCGATGATGGTGCGCAAACCGCGCGCGCCCGTGCGATATTTGAGGGCTTCCTCTGCCGCCGCTTCGAGCGCGGCAGGCTCAAAGACCAGTTCGACGTTATCGAGCGCGAACAGGTGTTGGTATTGTTTGATGATCGAATTCTTCGGCTCGGTCAAGATTTGCATCAACATCTGGCGATCCAGTGGATCCACGCTGACGATGATGGGAACACGTCCGACGAATTCGGGGATCATTCCATAGCGCAAGAGATCATCGGCGGTGACCAGTTGCAACAACTCGCTGGGGGGCAGTTCTTGTGCCGCGCGTTCTTTCTCACCACGAAAACCGACCGCGCGCCGATCCGCCACACGTTGCAGAATGATCTTGTCCAATCCCTCGAACGCCCCACCGCAGATAAACAAGATGTTGCGGGTATCAATCGCCAGCATCTCACCTTGAGGATGTTTGCGTCCCCCTTGCACCGGCACGCGCGCGGTCGTCCCCTCCAGAATTTTCAACAGGGCTTGTTGCACACCTTCGCCAGATACATCGCGCGTGATGGAAGGATTGTCACCGCTTTTGCGCGCAATCTTGTCAATTTCGTCAATGTACACGATGCCCCGTTCCGCACGCGCAATATCGCCTTCAGCGTTTTGAATGAGCGCCAGCAAGATGTTTTCTACATCTTCACCTACATAACCGGCTTCGGTGAGCGTGGTGGCATCGGCGATGGTGAAGGGCACATCAAGAATCTTAGCCAGCGTTTGCGCGAGCAAGGTTTTGCCGCAACCCGTCGGACCGATGAGCAGGATGTTCGATTTGCCCAATTCGATGTCGTCCGGTCGCATCCCTACAGCGATGCGTTTATAGTGATTGTACACGGCGACCGCCAGAACTTTTTTGGCACGCTCTTGCCCCACGACATATTCGTTCAAGCGACGATAGATTTCCTTCGGGGGTAAACCAGAGACTGAAAGAGTAATCCTGCGTTCAGCGTTCGCCTCTTGTTCGAGGATTTCGCGACACAGTTCGACGCATTCCGGGCAAATGAACACCGATTCGGGTCCCGCGATCAAGCGACTGACTTGCTCGGAACTGCGCCCACAGAAGGAACAGTATTCCTCACCATACTTGCGGAGACTGGGCATTGCCGGTTTTGTCCTGCTACTGCTCAGTGCGTGTGACGTACCGAGCAGCGAGTTCGCTGACCTCTGGCTCTGCCGTGAGCGGTGCAAAGCAGTGAGCAGAATCCAGGAGTGCGGGCAGAGCAATTTTCAGAGCCACACCCTTCGACTCCACGCGTGCTTCGCTCAGGCGGTTCACGTGAGCAGTCACGCTTGCTTTGGCTTTTCCGTTTTGGAACTGGTCAGCACTTCGTCAATCAGACCGTACTTGACGGCTTCGGGAGCATCCATGTAATAGTTGCGATCGGTGTCGTGAATGATGCGTTCAACAGGTTGCCCCGTATGGTAGGCAAGCAGATGATTGAGGCGTTCGCGTTCGCGCATAATGCGGCGTGCTTCGATTTCAATGTCCACGGCTTGACCATGCGCGCCGCCCCAGGGTTGATGAATATGAATCGTCGAGTTGGGCAGAGCATAGCGCCGCCCTTTGGCGCCGGCGGCGAGTAGCACGGTGCCCATACTCGCTGCCAGACCGACGCACGTCGTGGACACGGTCGCGCTGACCATTTGCATCGTGTCGTAAATTGCCAGCCCTGCGGTGATGGAACCGCCGGGGCAATTGATGAACAGGCGAATTTCCTTGTCGGGGTCTTCGCGATCCAGGAACAACATCTGGGCAACGACCAGATTTGCCACGTGATCATCAATCGGCGTGCCCAAAAAGATGATGCGTTCTTTCAAGAGTAACGAAAAAATATCGTACGCGCGTTCTCCCCGACCGGTACTTTCGATGACCATCGGGATAATGTTAAGGGGATTGGAAATAGACATTGCAACTCCTTTGAAAATATACTTTCAACGGTCGCAAACTTTCAATGGCATTGCACCGTTTCCTTATTCGTAACCATTCAGCCCGCTCGTCATTGCGAGCGATTTCTGCGAAGCAATCCCCAACGTTGTCCATCGCAGATCGTAACGCGGAGATTGCTTCGTCGCAAAAAACGCTCCTCGCAATGACACCTGAACGGTTACCCTTATTCAACCCACTTGACGGCACAAGAGACGCTCAAATGAGTTTACACAGTACGGCTTGACCCCACTCATCCCTCTGCCCCCCTGCTCTCCCCGCCACGCGGGGAGAGATGGGGGCAGGAGGATGAGTGGGGTAAAGCCGTATTGTGTAAACTCATTTGAGCGTCTCTTGTGCCGTCAAGTGGGTTGAATAAGGAAACGGTGCAACGCCATTGAAAAATGAAAGTTTGCGACCGTTGAAAGTCTAACGACCGCCGACCGCTGAATACGACCGCTGACCGCCGACCACAGACCGCTATAATTTGGGTGCACAATCGGCGATCACAATCGGCGGTCGGCGGTCGTCTGTTGACGGTCATCTTCTCTAAGGAGTTGTGCATGGGCGCGTGCGCCCGCCACGACGGATGAAAATATCCACCAAGTAACTGTGTTGTTTGTCAAGAAGTACTGGTAGGATTCCAGTGGGTGCGATGACGCAGAATGGCGTTCAAAATGGTGAGAAGCTTACGCATACAAGCCACTATCGCTACTTTCTTCTTTTTGCCGGCCTGGAGTAAACGTTGGTACATCTTCCGAATGACTGGATTGAAACGAATCGCCGCTAGGGTGGCCATGTATAGCACCGCACGTACATCCGCTCGCCCACCGCTGATAAAGCGCTGTCCACTCTTCTGTCCGCTATCCCGGTTGTATGGTGCTACGCCGATCAGTGCCGCAATTTGTTTACGGTCACACGTTCCCAATTCAGGGACATCGGCAATCAACTTGGCCGCTGTCTTCTGACCCACCCCCGGCACTTGGGTAAGCAAAGCGCACTTTTCTTTGAACTCGGGATCACTTTGAATCAGTTCATCTATTTCGCGGTCCAATTCGGCAATCTTGTCTGTGAGCCAGTGAATGTGTTCTTCCAGCGAAGGGCGGATCTTGGCGGGGGCGGTTTCCAAGCGGTTGCGCTCAGCCACCAGCATAGTGGAGAGCTGTTCGCGGCGCGTCAAGAGTATGCTCAG
>DAOTYB010000139.1:0-16882 GCA_034435315.1 Anaerolineae bacterium
CTCCTTTCACGCTCTGCTGGAACAGGTCTATCAGCCCCTGCAGGCGGCGCCCGTCAAAGACCTGACCCGCTGGTATCAGGCAGAACATGCTCCCCTCCACGAGCGCCGCGAGACGAATGAACTCCTGACCGAAGACCGCCCGGTCGCTCTCCTGGGCCTGCTCGGCGGCGGCAAGACGACGACGCTCCACTACCTGACCTGGGCGTATGCCCGCCGCACGGAAGACCGCCTGCTCTGGCGCGGCGACGAGTATGCGCACTGGCGTCGCAAGTTGCCGACGCACCTCGTCATCTTGCCGGACGATGCGTTCCGTGATTTCACGCAATACTCGGTCGAGGTGATGACGCGCGTGGCACTCGATGACGAATCCAAGACCGTTGCCGAAGGTCCGTGGACGGAAGAACATTTGCCGGTGGATACGCTTCTCTACGCGCCGCTGGCGGCAACTGCTCCGCGCAAATCGAAAAACGCCACGCCCCCTGAGGATTTGCCATCGGGGAAACAGGTGCTCGAGTTCGTCGCGAAACATCTGGACCAGCAACGCATCCAACTCGGTGGGGATGAGACGGTGGGACGCGGAATGGTCGCGCTGCGCTTTGGCACCGCTCACGCGCTCAACGGGAGGTAACGATGCCGGGTCAACAACAAACCATCGAACAAGCGCGCGCCAGGGCGGCGTGGGACAAGGTGGCGCCGCTGGTGAACGAATCGTGGGCAAAGGAATATCGCGCGCTGGTGCGCAGCACCGCTGCGAACATCCTCACGAACGGCCTGGGGCAAACCCTCGCGTTCCTGCGCGCCAAAGCCAAAGACAAACACACGCCACCGCACTGGACGCTCTACCAGCATCTTTCCGAATGGATCACCAACAAGTACGTGGACGATGCCAGTTTCAAACCCGATGGCTTGCTCGAATGGTTGATTCAGCAAGATAGCGATGTGTATCGGCGAACGACGGTGGAGGTGATGGCGTACTTGAATTGGCTGAAACGCTTTGCCGAAGCCACCTTGCCCGAAGGAGAGGCGTGATGTCCAACGTAACTCGACGCAAGGGGCGTCAGCCGCCGCGCCCACGCGCGACACCGCCTGCGACCGAATGGCTCTATCCGCTTCCGCGCGACACCCAGCGCGCGCTCGAAGCGTTTCGCAGTGCGGGGAAGCAATGCCGTAATCTGGGCTTGCTCTTTGACCGCTACATCGGTTATCTGGCGGGCTGGCGTCTGGATGACAAACGCACCAGTCCCAAAAAAGAGGCGCTCGAACAGATTCGCAACACGCCCATCGAGCGCGAACTGTTCGACGCGTATGTGCGCCGCTGGCGCGCGCTCATCGGCGATGCGGTGGTGCTGGAAGGTAGCCCCACGTGGCGATTTCTCACCGGGCTGGGGCGCAAAGGTCCACTCGAAGTGGGGTTCACGTTTCATCCGTTGTATGGCTTGCCCATCATTCCGGGGAGTGGCTTGAAGGGACTGGCGCACGCGTACGCACGCGTCATCGCGCACGCGTCTCCAGCCGATCTGGCGCGCGTCTTTGGCACGCAGACGCAACAAGGCAAAGCGATTTTCTTCGATGCGATTCCCGCCGCGCCGCCTGTGCTCGAACTCGACGTGATGAACCCGCACTATCCCGACTATTATCAAGGGGACGAACCTCCTGCCAACTGGCAGAGTCCGCAACCGGTGTTCTTTCTCACGCTCGGTGCGAACAGTAAATTTCTGTTCGCCGTCGGCGGTGAAGAAAAGGCGCAAGCGTCGCAGTGGTTGCTGGAAGCGTTGCAACAGATGGGCGCGGGCGCCAAAACGAGTGCGGGGTATGGGTATTGGAACGTCAAGCTGATCAATGCGGAGTAGTCGGATGAACATCTGGAAAAAGATTCGCTGGCAATTGCCGGCTGTGGTGACGGCGCTCCTGTCGTTTGCGCTGTCCATTTTTGGAAAAGAACTCGAAGAAATTCTGAAAAAGATGCTGGGGAATCTTGCTAGCCCGGTCTATGTGTTGATTGGCGCGGGCATTGCCGCGCTCATCCTCCTCCTCATTCGTCGCGCGGTGCAGTTGGCGCCACTCCGTACGCTACGGCGCGATGAACAACCCCCGCAGATGCCAGGACTCGTTTTGCTCGTGGGTCCGGGACGCCGCGCGACCAGCCCTACCGAAACTGCTGCTGAACCTGCCATCGAATACCATCATCTGGACAAACAAGGTACGCCGATTCTGCGCGCCTGCTGGCTGGTCACCACGAACGAAGGATTCGATTATGCGATGCAATTGCGCGACCACTATCAGAAACTCGGCATCCGAATACCCGAACCGCTCAAGGTGCAGAATCCGTTCGATGCGCGCGAGACCTTTGAGGTGGTTACCAAAATCTATCGCGAGGATGCAGCGTCGGAAGGATTATCTCCAGCTCAAGTGATTGCTGATTTGACCGGTGCGACCAAGCCGATGACGATTGGGATGGCACTGGCTTGCACCATCAACAATCGCAATTATCCGATGCAGTATATGCTGGGGGGTGGCTACGGCGCGCCGTACAAAACCGAGCCAATGCTCATCAAGTTTGAAACGCCGACGGACTGAAGAAGATGCCCCTCTCCCTCACCTTCACGCTTGACACGCGCGGACAGACCTTGCCCGAAAACGCCATCCCCGCGCTGCACGCGACGTTCTTTCAATGGCTGGAACGCGGCGACGCGGAGACCGCGCGGCAGGTGCACGCCGTCAGCGATCCCAAGCCGTACACCGTCTCGCCGCTGACGCGCGAGGAGGATCGCGCGCGCTTTCGCATCACGCTGCTCGACGATGCGCTGTGGACGCCGCTTGCTGTGGGCATCGCGAACCAGCCCGAGGTGCGCGTGCTGTGGGCGACGCTCCCGTTCGCCACCGCGCCGCACATCGAACAGCGCACGTACGCGCAGATCGCCCAGGCGGCGCGCGAGGATACGAGCGTGACGCTCCAGTTCGATTCGCCGACGAGTTTCAAATCGCACGAGATGCACTATCCGTTACCTGACCCGGTGCTGGTGTTTGCAAGTTATCACGCGCGCTGGAATGTGTTTGCGCCGGCGGAATTGCGGATTGACCCAAGTTGGGACGCGTGGGTGCGCGATTCGGTCGCGGTCTCGCGCTTTGAACTGAGGTCAGAGGTGGTGCGATACAAGGAGTTTTCGCAAATTGGCTTTGTCGGCGTTGTGCAGTACACCGTCGCGGGCAAGCACGCGAACATACGCGCCGGGCTTGGTCCACTGAACGCGCTGGCGGATTACGCGTACTTTTGCGGGACGGGCCACAAGACGACGCAGGGATATGGGCAGACGCGGAGGGTGGGGGAGTGGGTAATTAGGTGATTGGGTGATTGGGTGATTGGGTGATTGGAGAATGGAGGTGGTCTGTGTCAGATGTACAAGAGTTGATTTTCGATTTCGTCTGCCGTGAGTGTGTCTAACAGCACAGCCAGACGACGCGCGAGTTCGTAGGCGTCTCGCCGTGAGCCGATGATAATACCGCAGTGGTTTTGTCCGCTCTCCAAATAGTGGCGATGCAATCTCTCAAAATGGATACGGTTATGCGTAAAGATACACCGTCCCAGCGAGACGGCGTGTGCCAGTTGCTCGGCGTCATCCCGTCCCAACAGTGCTTGCTCACGTGCAGTAGTTACATTGAATCCGCGCGCGCGCAAAAGCGTTGCGACCAGCGCGGAGACATCTTCGTCCAGATAGAGTTCGGCGAATAGTTTCATCGTTTGACGGCGGGATGAACGAGATGATCCGGCACGCGATTGAGTTCAATATAGCGCTGAATTTCGTCTTGATGATCGCTGTAATACGAAAGCGCGTCAAAGACCTGCGCCAGCTGCAGGTGCGGTAGATGGTGGGGAATTTCTTCGGGGGAAATCCCAAGCCGCCACAGTTCAACAATCGCACGCACCGTGGTTTTGGTTCCCTGGATGACAGGCTCCCCATCCATCACTTGAGGGTCGGAAACAACATAGCGATGCGCAAATGTGGTAATCATTGTTCATCCTCCATCCACAGTGGGCATTGTACTTAAACGAGTGGATTTGTCAATGGCTCACACGGTCATCCAGACAATTTAAGACAAGCCCTGTGGCCGTTTCTGCGCGGCGTATCTTTCTGCCGCCGCCGAATCGAATTCGGCGGCTCACGGAGGTAAAAATCGGTTGAAACCGATTCACCCGGCGCGCGCGAACCCGATGGATCGGGTTTGCACCGGTGTTAGCCCCCGAATGAAATTCGGGGGCGGGCATGATCTTAAATTGTCTGGGGCAAAAGAACGGGTGTGCTAAAATCACCTTAAGAAATCGGTGCATTGGGGGTTGGGCGTGCAGGTTTTTGGACGGTTCTTTTCTGCGCCACAGAACAGTTTTTGCGGTGGGATGCGAATGCGAGATTTGAGCATCGGGGAATCGAAAGGTGGAGGTAAAAGGTCATTTGATGGCAGAAAAATACTATCAAGTGGGGCAAAACGAAAAAAGATTAAAGGTGCGGTTGCAACGCGCCCAATTCCAGAAAGGGGTTTGAAACCCGCAATCACCTTTTCCCAACTTCAGGGTTGCAACGCGCCCAATTCCCGAAAGGGGTTTGAAACTAGTCACCGGTGATCAGACGATAATGCATCGCTGGTTGCAACGCGCCCAATTCCCGAAAGGGGTTTGAAACTCGTCCCAGTGCCAGCAGAACGCCAAGCACCACCACCAGTTGCAACGCGCCCAATTCCCGAAAGGGGTTTGAAACTCATTGTTTGTTTCGTCGTAGTTCAGCGACACAAACGTTGCAACGCGCCCAATTCCCGAAAGGGGTTTGAAACCAGAGGGTGCATAAAGCAATCACGATCAGGATTAAGGGTTGCAACGCGCCCAATTCCCGAAAGGGGTTTGAAACGCCGTGTGCCATATACCATTCCTCAAACATCACATGTTGCAACGCGCCCAATTCCCGAAAGGGGTTTGAAACGTGCTACTGGCGTAGCTGTAGCTGGAACTGCTGTCGAGTTGCAACGCGCCCAATTCCCGAAAGGGGTTTGAAACTTAACGTTGTTACACCAAGCTGACAAAAAGCCTCGATGGTTGCAACGCGCCCAATTCCCGAAAGGGGTTTGAAACCAGACAGTTCCTGCTTCTGCCTGTACTTTTTGTTCCCAGTTGCAATGCAGGTAATTCCCGCGAGGGGTTTGAAACACACCAATAATCGCCACGAGGCCGAGGACGCACAAGTTGCAATGCAGGTAATTCCCGCGAGGGGTTTGAAACTTAGCCGTTATCCTTTCGGACTTTATCGAGGTGGACAAGTTGCAATGCAGGTAATTCCCGCGAGGGGTTTGAAACTCATCCCTCCGAAGAAGGATGAAATCTCCCCTTTTCGTTGCAATGCAGGTAATTCCCGCGAGGGGTTTGAAACTCCATCATCATCCAAGCCATCTTCTTCGTACCATTCGTTGCAATGCAGGTAATTCCCGCGAGGGGTTTGAAACTTACTTTCCACCAAACAGCGCCGATTTGATTCGGGCCGAGTTGCAATGCAGGTAATTCCCGCGAGGGGTTTGGGGAACGACCGATGACGGGCGACCGACGACAGGAGGCAGGAGGCAGGTGGCAGGAGGCGGGAGGCAGTGGTTAGTGGTTAGTGATTAGTGGGTAGTGGGCAGTGGTGCGCGCGGCGTTCGTCATTCGTCATTCGTCGTTCGTCGTTCGGCGCTTGTCGTTTGGCTCATTGGGCAATTGGCTCATTGCCTTTGGCTCATTGGGCAATTGGCTCATTGGCTCATCGTCCCTCGGCACAAACGCAAAACTTTTCCCTCGCAACACCTGCGCCCACTCCACACTCGTCGGTCCCAACCGATTCTTCTCAATCGAAAAGATGATCTTAACCCCGCGCGTCTGCTCTGCGTGGCGCGCGGGGTTTAACATCACCGCCACATCGGGTTCATAGTTCACGCTCGACCCACCCCACAGATCCTCAAAGCGCACGCGCGCACCTTTCAATCCCTCGGCTTCCGCTGCTGCGACCGCAACAATCGGCACGCTGTGCGCGAGCGCAAGATTTTTCAGTCCCTCCGTCACCATACGAATCTGCCGTTCTGCCGTGAGTTCGACTCCTGGCGAGAAGACAGGTATCTTTTGCAAATAATCTACGAACAAGACAACCGAAGCAAATTGATGGCGCAAATACGTGAGGTACGTGTCGAGCACATTCAGCGTTGTCTTGACGGGATGCCCTTTGCACAAGTACAAGCGTTCCCAGTACTGCACGATGCGCGACCACGCCTCTTTCGCCGTATGGAATGTTTCGAGGAGCGATTCCAAACCAGGTTCACCCGATTCGTTTCGGAGTGCGGCACGCCGAATGTCGTCCATCGTGAGTCCGTCATTGCTTTGCCCCAGCACACTTTCCATACACAAGAGACGATGATACAGATACACCTCGCCGTGTTCAAAGCACACGACACACGTGGCGGTTTTGTGGTCGCACGCGTTCGCCGCGATATTGCGCGCGACCTGGAGAACGAAAACCGTCTTGCCCGTTCCAGGCGGACCGCCAACCAAAACTAGACTTTCGGGAACGAGACCACCGCCCAGGTAACGATCCAGTTGCTCAAACCCCGTTGGGATCGGCTTGTATCCTGCCAACTTGCCCGACTTGATGTGCGCGTCGAATTCGATGCTCACATCAAGCACGGTACGCGGAAACTCCAAGCCCGCAGGCAAGGTAAGACGCTGAGTCATTGTGCTTTACGATGGAGCCGCAAAGCATCCAAAGCAATACACTTTGGGACTCGTGGTGGCTGGCTCGGACGATTGGACGTCGCCACGTAACCAGATGCGCGCGTCGGCGTGACTCGCGTCGAGACGATCAAACGTCGTGATCAAGATCGGCAACTGTGCCCGTACGCTTTGCGCGGCGCGACGCCACGTCTCGGCGCGCTCCCAACTGCGCGTGACAACGAGCAGGCGCAAGAGTTCAACGCCTTCGCTCCGCAGCACATTCGAACTGACACACGCCTCATATTCCGCGAGTTTGCGTTGGAGACGCGCTTGCGATACCCGACTGCGATCAATCTCCACCGCAAATTCATAGCGCGCGTCTCCCGCAATGTAACTGCCGCGTCCATCCGGAAGAAAACTGTGGCGTCGTTGACCTGCTTCGTAATACAAACGACTCTCCAATTCCGAAAGCCAGATGAGTGAGTGTCCGCGGGCGCGCGCGATGTCCGCGAGGTGGAGAAAGAATTCGTTTTCGGCTTGCGTGTGCGCAGCGTGGCGTAGCAATTCCTCAAACCCCTGGGGCTTGCCCCAACCCCGCGCGCGCACATAACGACGTACGGCGTTGCCAAAACCCGCCGCGTGCGCGAGATACTGTTGTCCCTTGCGCGCAATCAGATAACGCCCTGTGTGCACCTGGATCAACTCGAACGCCTGCAGTTTCATCAGTGCGGGACGGATGCGGCGCAGCGATGCTTGTAATAACAACACGAGATCTTGCCGCGTGACCAGAGGATGCGCGGCAATTTCATCCACGAGTCGCTTTTCCAACGGCGTCAGATTGAGCGCGATCTGGGCGAACGCGTGCGCGCTCTCTGACGCGTTTTCGATCGAGTTCATTGTGGCATTTTCGATCTGCCCCGTCTGATGCAGCGGCATCTTTCGCCACGGGACTTGATCGGGGAACGGCGCGGTGAGTCCTGCCGTGTCCGCCAAGAACGATGTGCGTCGTCCTGAGATCGTCGAATACCACAGCGCGCCTGTCGGATCGCGCCGAAACGAAAGCAGGGCGTCGAACGTCGTCAGGTAAGCGCGCGGCATCGGCAGTTGGCGTGCGAGCGCGGCAGAGCGCAAGAGGTTGTAGTACTCCTGCAACCGCAAAAGGTGTGTGAGGGATCATCACACCGATGCGCGCTCGCGAGAACAAGCACGACCGCCAGCGAACCATAAATTGTTTGTGAACAGTGAGGACACGTCCATGCTTCTGTCATTTTTCTCTTTCCCTTTCTGACAAAGACCATTTAGGTTTGACGTTTGTCGCGCGGATCGGTCGTCCACAACGGATACCAATCGGGCGGAATGACCGTGTAGAGCGGGATGTGATTCGGACCGATCAAGAGCACACTCTCGCCACGATCCAGCGTCAAGAGTTCCCGCGCTTCGACTTCGTTCAAGCCGAACAAGCTCGCCACACTCGGAACCGATGCGGCGGTTTGCCGAAACAAAACCGTGAGCGCCGCGGTGTCACGAATGACAACCGCTTGTTGCGACGCGCTCAGGTCACCCCCGTGTTGCGTCGCGAGATGTACGCCTGCATTGCGCTTGCGGAATCGGCGCGCCATCTCCGCTAAATCCTGGGACGCGCCAGGATGCTCCAACCAGCGCCACGCCTCGTCTACAACAACGAGCGTCGGTTGCAGTTTCGACAACACATTCGCCCAGATGAATGTATGCACCTGGCGCATCCGTAACGCCTGCATATCGGCATGCACATTCTTCAAACCGAATACGACGAGCGACGAACGCGGATTGACGTTCGTATGCTGACTGAACGCAGACGCATACACGCCTTCCGCGAGTGTCTGCAAACGGTCGGCGAGGTCTTGCGCTTCGCGTCGCTCGTCGGTGTGCAGCACGGCATACAAGTCACTCAACACCGGCGGTTTGTTGCGCCACGTCGTCGGATCGTCAGGCTTGATGCCCGCCTCCTTCATAATCCGTTCGTAAGCAGGAATGAGAATGACGTTCCGTTCCTTGTGGGTGAGTGTCCCCAGCGCGATTTCCAACCACGCGAGCACATCCTGCATCCCGTTGAACCAGGCATCTGGGTCTTCGGGATTCAGGTCGAGAATGTTCATGTGATGCGGCGACGTGAGCGCCATGTCGAGATACGTGCCGTTCAGCGCACGGCACATCGGCTCGAATTCACCTTCCAGGTCGAGGATGTAACAGCGCATACCGAGCAAGACCGCCCAGGTCGCTTTGTATTTGAGGAACATACTCTTCCCCGAACCTTGCTCACCGACGATGAGCAAATTCGAGTTTGGCAAGCCAAAGTCGTTGACGATGACCCAAGCGCCCGTCGTGCGATCAATTCCATACGGAATCCCTGTCGCATCCGCCTGCAAACGTCGCGCGAAGGGGAACATCCCCGCTAGGGCTGACGTGGTGATGTTGCGCCCGTGCCCCAGGTAGTTCACGCCGAACGGCTGGACGCTATACAAACCATCCTCTTGCCGCAACGACGCGCGAAAGAAGCGTAGATTCGCATCGAGCAAATAGTCTTCCAGACGCCGTGACAGTTCTTCGAGTTCTTCTTCGGTACGTGCGTACAGCGCAATCGTCCAGAGGAGCTCGAGCGGTGGTAGATGACTCGATTCGATGTCGCGTAATGTCGCTTCGGTTTCCGCGAGTTCATCCTGCGCGGTGAAATCGGGCAGGCGTCCTTGTTGCGTCCGCGTCAGATTCTCGGCGTAGAGCGTGGTGCGGCGCTGGCGAAGATGCTCGCGCACGGCTGACTTGTCGAGTGGCCGCGTCAGCAAACTCACCCGCACTTCACCGGGAAAGTCGTAGATGGTATCGAGCGAGCCGCGTCCGATGTTCGGCGGCAAGTCCTCGACGAACCACACCCGCACCCACCCCTCGCCAACCAGATGAATCCGATCGGATTCGATTTTCATCGCGGCAGGGGCAAGGTGGTCAACCAGATCGCGCGTACCCCTGTGAAGAGGGGGAGATGGGGAGAGTGGGGGAGTGGGAGACGCCTCTCCCTCTCTCCTTGTCTCCCGCTCTCCCCCTCTCCACGTCCCACCCAGCAAGCGATCCACGGCGCTCAACCAGTTATCCATTCGCTTCACTCTCCACGTGGACGATGAGACTCTTGACGCGTAACGTCGGCGGCACGCGATAATCGGGGATGGAGGGGTGATAGACACGATGCAGTACCGTGACGAGTTCTTGATCGGTGAGTCGCCGACTGCCAAGCCCGATGCGTGTCAGTCCGCGAATGACCTGGTCGCTGCGATGCTTCAACTCCTCGATGCCGAGTTGATACTTGTCCGCCGTCAAGAGGACGCGGTTACGCACGCGATCCTCTGGCACAATTGGATCGAACGGCAAGACGATGAGATAGAGCGGCGCTTGCGGATTCACTTGACGCACGACGTCGAGCATAAAGTTGATCCAGCCATACAGCGCTTGCGCGTACGTTGGATTTCCTTCACGTTGCCGTTTTTGCGCTTCGCCGTCCACGTAGGCGAGATATTCTTCCAAACGTTGACGCTTGCGCGCGACGACAATCTGATAGGGAAAACGTAACGTTAGAAGGAAATTGCCGTACTGCGCGATGAGACCGTCGCGTGCACTATCCGATAAACGCGTGAGGTCAATACCTTCGACTTCGATCACGGCGGCAAGTTCACCACTCCGCAGAATGATGGTGTTGTCGCGCACCGCTTGCGCGAGAATATGTTCTTGAGTGGAAGGTAGTCCTGGTCTGTTCGACAAATGGTACTCCTGGACGGACGACGGAAGACGAACGACGAAGGACGAAGGACGAACAACAAAAGAGGAAGGGCTTCATTCGTCTTTCGTCGTTGGTCATTCGTCTTTCGTCATTTTGACTAGATCGACGACATTGCGCGCGCGTACCTGGCTCGGCGTGCCTGTGAACCACGCGGCACCTTCCCAGCGCGGATCGTGTCCCCCGCCAACGGCGTTCCCAATCAACCACGGCGCGAACGCAAGGAGATACGGCTCGCGCTCGTTCTGGATGAACCGATACATCGCAGTAATCACGCGTGCGGTCTGTTCCGCATCGGCAAGACCTCCTTCGGTGATGATCATCGGCAGACTTGTGCCGAACACATTCTTCGTGATTGCGTCGTAACGGCGATAGCGGAAGAAGCCATCCTGCGTCAGATCGCCGTAGTTGTGAATCGAAAGCCACATCTGATTCACCAGATCGAAGCGTCTCAAGCGTTTGAGTTCTTCGAGCGCGGCTTGGAAGAAGACGAGATCGGAATTGTCCCGCTGCGGCGACATAGGTGCGAAACCTGGCAATCCACCATTCGCCGCGATGACCTCCGCGGCTTGAACCCAGTACGCGACGAACTGCTGGGGCGTAGGCGCGTCACGCGTGCCCCATTCTTCGATCAGATTCGGCTCATTAAAAATCTGAACGTAGCGGACCCCGCGCTCGCGATACCGCGCGACGATCCAGCCAAGGCGTTGCCAATCCATCGCACCCACTTGACGGTCAATCCGCAGGACGACCTGGATGCCCTCGGCACGCTCCGCGAGGCGATCAATCAAATAGTCGTTCGCGAGCATGTTCCAATCTTCCATCCCCTGCACGACGACGATCCAGCGAATCTTCATCGCTTTGAGTTCTGGGATAAAGCGATCAATGACCGCGCGAGTTTGAAACGTCGTCGGGAACCAATGGAGTCCACGTCCGTTGTCACTTGTGGGGTGCGGAAAACTAGATAACGGCAATGGTGCGAACGCGTCACCGCGCACGTAAGTCGCGGGGCCGTGAAAGTAAACCCAGGAACGTTTCTGGGTGCTCACAACCACGCGGATTGGCGTGGGCGTAGGACCGACAACCGTTTGCCGGGAAAATGGCACAGAGGTTAGGTTGGGATACTGCGTTGCGTTCTCTGCCACAAGCCGCGCACCCTCTGCGCCAAAAACGACCGACGACCGTTCGCCGGCTGTCGTTGGCTGAGGTGTGGGGGTGAGAGTCAAAGTGGCTCTATTCAGAGGAACAACCACTTCGCTTCCCCCTATCCGCCAACGTACATCTGCCAGACTAATGACGCCTAGCACAGCAAAGATTGTCATTGTCAGCAGACCTGCGAAAATGAGATCCAGATTATTTGTCCGCGCCTGCAAAAATCCCCCTTTCCTCTTTCCTCTTTCATCTCTCATCTCTCTCATCTTTCATCTCTTGAATTGGAACAACCACCCCTGGATTTCTCCCAGTCCGCCGCGCAAGAGATAGACGACGAAGGCGAAGAGTGACAAGAGCATCGCCATATCGATCAGGATGACGACGGCGGGCGTGGTCTCGCTGGCTCGCAAGGTTGTGCGCAAAAGCCGAACGTGCGAAAGACCTTGCGCGTCACTTTCGACGCCATAACTCGCGTCCCTCGCATTGCCCGCTGGTTGGTCAATCGCGATTTCGGCGACCTGATCGCGCGGCGCGGCAGAGTCACTGCGCGTCCACACGCGTTTCTGCGGACGCGTCCAGAACTTGATCTGGGTGATGACCCACTGCTCAGCCGTCAAACCATCCTTGCGAAAGAATGCGAGCGCGACGCCAATCGAGATGATTCCCAACCCGACAAGAACGCGGATGAGCAAGCCGCTTCCTTCGACGGGACCAAAGAGAACAATCGCACCCGCCGTGATGCCTGCAATCACAAGATACGCGAGTTGACGGAGCGTCAGCCCGTACCACGGACGAAAGCCCAATTGCACGCGACGCGGAAATTGAATTTGCACTATTCGGCATCTCCACACAGAACGATGAAGATTGAATCTCCCATCTCTGTTTCACTTTCGCAGAGCACTCCTGGGGGCAATTCGAGCACCATCGCCGCGTGTTTGACGAATGGACTGACGCGGAATGGCTGGAGCGCGTGAATCAGATGGACGACGCGTCCGCGCGCGTCGAGAAACAAGACATCCAGCGGGACGCGCATGCCAAACGTATGAATCGCTTGCGTGCCCACCAACAGGAGACCTTCACCCGTCCCAAGCGAACGCCCCAATAGTCCACGTAGGCGCGCGGCGCGGCTCGCGGCGACGCCTCCCGTATCCACCAAGATCTGATTCCGCGTACAGTTGACCACTCGCATTATGCTTTCCCTTTGATGTTAGCGCGCCACAGTGTCATCGCGCGTTGTGAGATGACGCCGCGCGCTTGCATTTCAGCGAGGCGCGCTTCCAGCGCGGCAATCGGATCCGCCGAAGGTTGTGCGAGAATTCCTTGGACGGTCTGAATGAATTGCGCGCCTGCGTTCCAACCGCCCCCTGTTTCAGGTGAACGAATCTCGTGATACACCCGCGCAGCGGCGCCCTGTGTGATCCGATTGCCCAGCGCGTTGGATACCGCCGCGCCTGTTTCCCAATCGTGCGGCGACATCTGCGGATGCCACGGGACAGGCTGCGCGGGCACTTCCAGGACAGGTTCGCGACGGTCGAGCATCCGCTGCGCGAGAAACCCCGCGACGCTTCCGCCGAACCCGGCATCCTGCGCCATCGTCTCCAACGGCAAGCCCTGACGCGCCGATGCGATTACGGGCGTCATCGCGCGATCCCAGGCACTCGCTTGCCAACCGATGTCGTAGAATCCCTGTCCCTTATCGTTCACTTGGTGGAAGGCGTCCACCGCTGCGCGCGCGGCGGCAACCTGTTGTTGCGGATCGGCGAAGACCGCTGCGAATGCGCTGGCGCGCTCGGCCAGGGGAGTGGGCAGGAGGTTTACCACATTGGTCGCTTTGCCCGACAAGCCAGGCGCGCCTACGTTGGTTGGCAGATCGGTTGGCGCGAGCGGCACACCCATCGGCGAGACCGACGGGGTTTGGAGTGGGGGAAGTGCTGCCCTTGGCGATGCAGTTGCATTCTGCGCTTCAGCATTCGGTGAGCCAGGTGCGCTTGGAGCACCTGAAAGTGGAAGCGCACTACTCGGATTGTTTGATGTCGCTGCTGGTGGCATTCGCGTATTTGACGCACTCGGTGACGCGCTTGAGGTAGGGTTGCGGGGAGTAGCACTTGGGCTACCTCCTGGCGCACTCGGAACACTGCTCGATGTGCCAGACCCCTGACCCGTTGGCGGATTGCTTGTCGGCGAACCGCTTCCAGTTGGAGCAAGAGAACTTGGATTCCTGGGTCGCGTTCCGCTGCTTGGCGCATTGCCTCCTGCACCTGTGCTGCGTCCCGCTTGACTTGCTGCGCGGTCGTGTTGTTCCATCGTTCCGCCGAGAGACCGCATTGCTGCGCCCACGTTCCCTAACATCCCCGGTTGACGAAACAACACATCACCCGCCCCACGCAGCGCCGCGCCAGGACTGAACGCACTTCGGGCGACGCTAGCTGGTCCACCCATTCCCGCCGCACCCGCTCGCGTGGCAGTGTTCGCCGCGCCTGTAGCGGACGCGGCACTTGGTCCCGCGCCGCCAGCACCACTTGCTCCGCCAGCCGTGGTTGCGCCTGCGGCACCAACGGCTCCACCCGCGATTGCGCCCCCCCGCGAGCGCCGTGCCCGCTGCAAGGACAAGTGTCCCCAATGCCTGAACGGTACTCACCGCTTTCTGCATCACCTCTTCCGCCGCACCGAAGACACCCTTGATGATTACCCCATCAACGGTCAGCAGGATACTGAGGACACCAATCGCGCCAATGAAATCCACAAACGCGGTAATTGGATTGTTCGATGCTCCGCGCACATGGAGAATCATCACGAGTTTCAACAAGAGCGCGTTGATCGGACCAATTGCGAGAATCATGATGAAACCTTTGAGCCACATATAGCGAAACCAGCTCAGCGGCGGCAGCACCCCCAAGATGATCACGACCGGCGCAAGCGCAACCAAGATGTATAGAATCACAAAGCGTGCGAGAAACTGAAAGACGAGCGCGCAAAGCACCGCAAGTCCCATCAGAATCACAAAGACCACGATAACGAGCGACGCCGGCATCGAGACCATCGTGAGTAGGAGACCCGCCGTGCCAAACACGAGCGTGGTGAGGGCATTCGGCTGAAAGCCTGCTTCACCCGTGAAACTCATATTCAAGATCGCCATTGTCGTCGCGTTGGTGAAGCGATTTGCCAAGTCCATCCAGTAGAGACTCGTCGCGCTCGCGACAACCGCGATCAGCCAACCGCCAAGCGCTTCTTTGAGATCTCCGATACCCCACGACGCGGCGGCAACTGCGTCCTTCGCGGCAATCGCCGCAATGATCGCAAGTGTCAACGGCCAAAGCAGCACCGCGACTTGGACCATCAAGCGCCACGCGGGCCCCATCACGTCGTCACCCTGCGCGATACCCCCACCTGGCGTGATGATGCCTGGACTCGCAGTCAACCAACGCGCAATCGTCGCCGAGAAAAACGATTCGAGCGGCGTGACCGTACCTGTGAGAATGGACTGGGCGGCATTCTGCAACGCCTCGACCAGGTTCTCGAAGGGAAACTGGATGATTTGATTGATGATCTGCGTGATCGGATCCATACTCTTCGTTGGTTCGTTAGTTCGTTGATTCGTTGATTCGTTAGTTCGTTGGCTTGTTGGTTCGTTGAACGATGTAACAATTCAACGATTCAACGATTCAACAATGCAACGATTCAACAATGCAACGATTCAACGATTCAACGACCCAACGATTTCTACGGCAACGAAATTCCCCCCGTACTCTTGTACTGCTTGAGCGTGTCAATGATGGTATTCGCGATGGTGATGGTGAAGATCGCGCCGACGAAACAGAGCACGATGCCGGCGACGCGCATCCAGGTCGAAGAGAGACCGCCTGGACGACCGACCATTGTTTCGACCATTCCCGTGATAAAGTTCGTCGCGATGCCAATCGCGAGCAGGATCGCCGCGAGCGCGATGATGCCGTCAATCAGCATCTTGGCGAGGTTCGCGATCGCATCGCTCATCCCACCTGGGTTGTCCGCCGCGAACGCGATGCCTTGGTTTGTGAGGATGAGCAACCCCGCTCCAAAGAATCCGATCGCACGGGCGCGCACGCTTGGGTCAGCGCAGCAGCGTTCGATACGAGTTTGGATTGATGTGAACATGTGACTCCTTTCTCCAAAGGATGAAGGATGAAGGATGAAGGATCGGTTTTCATACTTCTGCCTTCATACCTCATACTTCAAAACAAGATTCCGACCAGCGCATTGCTGATCGAAACGGCGGTGAGCGCGATGACGAGACACACAATCACCGCACCGATTTTGAACCAAAGCGCGCTCAAGATGGAGGGCGCGCCGACAACGTAACTGACTTGCGCTTCCAGAAACCCTGTCGCAATTGCCAGCGCGAGCAAGACCGCGACGATTTGGATGACAAGCGTGAGCAGTTCGGCGACGACGCCGCGCAGTTCGCCAAATGGATCAGCCAGAACGAACGTAACAATCGGAAATACCTTGATCACAATGCCTCCTTGGTTCAGTAGGCAGGTGGCAGGTGGCAGTAGGCAGTCTGCTTCCCGCTTCCCGCCTCCTGCCTCCCGCCTACCGCCTATCGCCTACCGACTCGGGGGTGCGGGAAACACCGCGATAGTGATCGCGCGATCTAGATAGCCCGAGTTCAGCACGACGTGCAAGACGAACGTTTGCGTTTGCGCAGGACACACTTCAACGGAACCGTGCCCAGGTTGTCCTTGTCCATTGAAGTACACGCCGCGTACGCCTTCTACATCCCAACGCAAGGTTGTGCATTGCCCCGCGATGACCCAGGGCTGGTCCGCGCGGAAATCCACGTACATCGGCGGCGTCGCCGTCGGTTGCAGCGTTGGCGATGGCGCGAATGTCGGAGACGGCACAGGTGTCGGTGGCGCGTCCACCACAAGCAAGGTGCTTGCTTCGCCGTTCAGCGTGACGAAATCGCGATTGACCCACCCGCTCGGTGGCGGGATGAGCACGAGCCAACGATTTTCGACATCGCGACCGCGTACGCTGACCTTCGTCCCCTTGTTGTTCAGTTTGCTGACGATGGGATAATTCGTTCCAGGTCCAAGCCGCACGTTCACCGTCGCAGAAATCACGCCAGTCAAAACCCCCGGCGTCACAGGCACGACTGTTGGCACAGGCGTAAACGTTGGCCACGGTGTATCACTCGGACGCGGCGTGAAGGGTGGGCGTGTCGTCGCGGT
>DAOTYB010000140.1:0-11000 GCA_034435315.1 Anaerolineae bacterium
CGTGTAAAGATGTCGACAAACATTTGTGTCGTGGGAAGTTCCAACATTGATTTGACGGCACGCGTGCCGCGCTTGCCCCGCTTGGGTGAGACGCTTACCGGGCACACCTTGCATCTGGGCTATGGCGGCAAAGGCGCGAATCAAGCCATCGCCGCGGCGAAACTGGGCGCGCGGGTGACGATGGTCACCAAACTGGGACGCGATGTGTTTGGCGAAGGCGCGCTCGAAAATTATCGCGCGCACGGCGTGGACACGACGTTTGTGCAGTTCGACGAAGAGCACGCCTCGGGGCTTGCCACGATCTTTGTGGACGATGCGGCGCAGAATTGCATCGTGATTGCGCCCGGTGCGAATGCGCACCTGTCGCCCGCCGATGTGCAAGCCGCTGCGGCGGCGATTCGCGCGGCGCATACCCTCGTCTGTCAGTTGGAGATTCCGGTGGAGACGACGCTGGAGGCGTTTCGCCTGGCGCGCGCGGCAAACGTGCGTACGATTTTGAATCCGGCGCCCGCCGCGCCCTTGCCCGCCGAGTTGTTGCAACTGACCGATCTGTGCGTCCCCAACGAAAGTGAGACCGAGATACTGACCGGCGTGCCCGTTCACGATGTGGCAGAAGGGGAACGTGCCGCGCGTGCGCTTTTGGCGCGCGGTGTGCGCAACGTCATCTTGACGCTGGGAGAACGCGGTGCGCTGGTGGTGACACCAGACACCTGCACGCATCTCGCGCCAATTCGTGTTCAGGCGGTTGACCCCACGGGTGCTGGCGACGCGTTCATCGGTAGTCTGGCGGTGTTTCTGGGCGAGGGTTTGCCTCTGCTGGAAGCGGCGCGGCGGGCGAATGCGATCGCTGCCCTCTCGGTGACGAAAATCGGCACTCAAACATCTTTTCCTGCGCGCGCCGAAGCGGACGCGTTTTGTCGGCAGTGGGGTCTGTTCTAGCAAAGGAGGTGATTGGAAGGAGAACATCACTTGGATTCACATCAGGCGCGTCCGCGCCCGCTACGAAGGATGAAAAATGAGCGACGGTCGGCGGTCATCCGTCGGCGGTCGCATCCCTGAAGGAGGAGAGATGAAAACGCGTTTAATGATGCTGGGTCTGGTGTTTGCGCTGGTCGTCATTCTGGCTGCCTGCGCCACACCGACTCCAGTCACGGTCGTGCAAACCAAAGTCGTCGAGGCAACCAAAATCGTCGAGGCGACGAAGATTGTCGAGGCGACTAAGATTGTCGAAAAAGTAGTGACGCCCACCCCGCCACCGCCCGCGCCGTATCCCGTCAAGGGCATCACGATTAACGTCCCCTGGTCGCCCGGCGGTGGAACGGATCGCACCACGCGCGCGCTCGCGGCGATTCTCGAAAAAGAATTCAAGCAACCAGTCGGCGTCGTCAATCGCACCGGCGGCGGTGGTGTGGTAGGTCACACGGCTACGGCTACGGCTGACCCGGACGGCTACACGCTGGGCGCGGTCACTGTCGAGATCGCGATGATGAACTGGCTCGGCACCACCAGTTTGACCTACAAGGATTACAAGCCGATTGCCTTGCTCATCAACAACCGCGCCGGCATCACCGTGCGCGCCGATGCACCCTGGAAAGACTACAAGGCATTGATTGACGACATCAAAGCGAACCCCGGCAAGTACAAAGCATCGGGGACAGCGGCAGGTGGCATCTGGGACCTCGCGCGCGTGGCGTGGCTGAAAGCCGCAGGGCTGACGCCTGACCACGTCAAGTGGGTGCCCAGCACCGGCGCAGCGGCTGCGCTGGCGGAGTTAGCAGCAGGTGGCGTGGACATCTGCACCTGCAGTCCCGCCGAAGCGTTGCCGATGGCACAAGCCGGCAAAGCGCGCATCCTCGCGGTGATGGCGGATAAACGCTGGAGCGTGCTCCCCGACGTGCCAACACTCAAGGAACTGGGCGCGGATGTGGACATTGGTGGCTGGGCAGGCATCGCCGCACCGGCGCGCACGCCCGATTACATCATTGACATTCTCGACAAAGCGGTTGCCAAAGCCGTTCAATCTCCCGAATTCGCCGAGTTTATCAAGACGAGCGGCTTTTGGATGGACTACAAAGGCGCCAAAGACTTTGCCGCGTTTATGGCAAAGGAGCAGGACAAGTACGGCGTCCTCCTGAAAGAAGGCGGCTTTATCAAGTAGGAAGACTCGAGACCTGTCAGGTCACTGACGACCTGACAGGTCTCTGCCACAGGAGGAGGCGTGTCAAACTGGGACATACTCTTTGGAATTATGTTTGCGGTACTCGGCGCGGGCATCTTTCTCCACGCGATGACCTTTCCTAACCTCAAGGGAGGCTATCCCGGACCCGGGCTGTTTCCACAATTGCTCGGCATTCTTCTCGTTCTTTCGGGCGTGGGGATTGCGATCAATGCCGCGCTCAAGCGCGCGTTTCCACAGCCGCGCGCGCTGTTCGTTCCACCCTATCGTGAAAAAATCAACGCGCTACTCGTTGTGCTTGCCGTCGTGCTGTACATTCTGCTCGCGGACACGGTCGGCTTTATTCCAATGGCGATGCTCATTATGCTCGGTCTGATGTGGCGTACCGGCGTTTCGCTTCGCTGGAGTCTCGTCGTTGGAATCGGGGTGACGCTGGGCATCTATCTCCTCTTCCAGCGTATTCTGCACGTTCCACTGCCAAGTGGTATCCTCCTCAAAGGATGGCTCTAATGCTCGATCTCATTCTCCAGAGTCTTGCCGCGCTTGCCGATCCGACGGTCATCCTCGTCATTCTGATTGCCGCGCTGTACGGCTTGTTCATCGGTTCGATTCCCGGCTTGACCGTGACGATGGCGGTCGCGCTGTTCGTGCCGTTTGCCTTTTTTCTCGATCCGATTCCGGCGATGGCGGCGATTGTTACGCTGCAAGCGATGGGCATCTTTGCGGGCGATATTCCGGGCGCGCTGATTCGGATGCCGGGCACACCCGCCTCTGCCGCCTATACCGATGATTCGTACGCGCTGAGTCAACAAGGTAAGGCGCGCCTCGTCCTGGGTGTGGATGTCATCGCCTCGGCACTGGGAGGCTTGATGGGTGCGATCGCGCTCATCATTGGCGCGTCAGCGCTCGCCGAGTTCGCGCTCACGTTCAGCAGTTACGAATTTTTCTGGCTTGCGGTTTTGGGACTCTCCTCCACCGCGTTCATTGCCGTCGCTTCACCCATCAAGGGACTCGTGGCTGTCGTGCTCGGTCTCTTTCTCTCCACTATCGGCATTGACATCACCTTGGGCTTTCAACGATTCACGTTCGGGAACCCAAACCTGATGGGGGGCATCAGTTTCATCCCCGCGATGATTGGACTCTTTGGCGTGAGCGAGGTGTTGCGCACGATGTTGCGCGGCGAGATGCATCTGGCGTATGCCAGAGTGGAAGGCGGCGCGGCGTTTCTGCCCGCGCTGCGCGAAGTGTGGCGCTATCGCATCAACGCGCTGCGCGGTGGCATTATCGGTTTGATTTCGGGGGTGTTGCCCGGCGCGGGCGCGGACATTGGCGCGTGGCTGGCGTATGGCGCAGCCAAGCGCGCGTCCAAAGAGCCGGAAAAATTCGGCAAGGGTTCGATGGAAGCCATCGTCGAATCCGGTGTGGCAAACAACTCCGACCTGGCGGCAGAGTGGATTCCTACGCTCGTCTTTGGCATTCCGGGCGATGCGTTCACCGCCGTCGTGATCGGTATCTTGATGCTGAAAGGGATGCGTCCCGGTCCGGCGATTCTGCACGACTATACCAACGTCCTCGTGGCAATTTATGTGACCTTTATCATTGCCAACCTGTTGATGGTCCCGCTCGGTTTTCTCGCGATTCGCGTCAGCAGTTATCTCTTGCGTGTGCCGCGAAACATCTTGCTCCCCGCGATTTTGATGATGTGCATCGTCGGCGCGTATGCCATCAACAATGATTTGTTCGATGTGGGCTTGATGCTCGCGATGGGCGTTTTGGGATTCATTCTGGAAGCGAACGGCTTTCCCGTCGCGCCCATCGTGCTGGGACTCGTTTTGGGTCCACTGCTGGAACAAAGTTTTATGATCAGTCTCATCAAGAGCGACGGCAATCTCGCGCTCTTCCTCAGTCGCCCGGTCAGTTTGATTCTGGGTATTCTCACGGTGATTGTCTGGCTCTCACCCCTGCTGCGCCATCTGCGCCAACGCCTGCCCACTAACCACTAACCACTATTCACTATGCCGGACCTTGTCACCATCGGCGAAACGATGTTGCGTTTCACGGCAGCCGATAATCAAACGCTCGAACAAGCCGATTATTTTCGCGTGGACCCCGGCGGCGCCGAATCGAATGTGGCGGTAGCGCTGGCGCGACTTGGATTTTCGACCGCGTGGATTTCGCGTTTGCCCCAGAATCCGCTTGGACGACGCGTGGCGGGACGCATCGGCGCGCACGGCGTGGATATCTCGCGCGTGCTCTGGACAGCGCAAGGGCGCATCGGTCTGTGGTACTTTGAAAAACCCGCGCCGCCGCGTCCCGGACAGGCGTACTATGACCGTGCCCACTCGGCGTTCAGCCAGATTGACCCCGCTGAGGTGGACTGGGCATTTGTGCGTGCGGCGCGCTGGTTGCATCTGACCGGCATCACGCCCGCGCTCAGTCCCAACTGTCACGCGCTCGTGCAGCGCGCGCTGGACGAGGTCAAAGACACGGCGGTCACCGTGTCCTTCGATGTGAACTATCGCGCGCGCCTATGGACACCTGACACGGCGCGGCGCGTGCTCGAACCGTTGTTGAGTCGCGTCGCCGTGATTTTTTGTCCCCTGCGCGATGCGCATCTCGTCTTTGGCGAGCAGGGCGATGCAACAACCATTGCGCGCGCGTGGCACGCGCGCTTTGGCGCGCGCCTCGTCGTCATCACCGCAGGTCAAGCCGGCGCCATCGCGTTCGATGGTGTCGAGCATCGCATCAACAAATGGTATCCTGTGAACGAGGTGGATCCGCTGGGTACTGGCGATGCCTTTGTCGCCGGTTTCATCGGCGGATTGTGGGAAGGTAGCGTGGACACAGGGCTGGAGTGGGGCGCGGCGATGGCAGCGCTCAAACAAAGTTATCTGGGCGATCTGGTCTGGTGCACCCGCGACGATCTGCTCCACCTCATCGCGCAAGGCGTTACCGACGTTCAACGCTAGGAGAACTCTCCATGAACTTGTTCACCAGCGTTCGGATGAAAAATATCCACCAAGGACACGAAGATTCACGAAGGTTTTTCTTCGTGTTCCTTCGTGACCTTCGTGGACAAATGTATTTTCAGGAGACCCAATGACAAACATTTCTTCTGAAACCCTCGCCAAACTCCGCGCGTTCGACACGCCGACCATCTGCAATGTCATCGAACTCTTCGACGTGCGACCGCGCAACACCGGCTATATGGACGCGCACATCATCGCTTGCTTTCCCGATTTGCCCCCGATGGTCGGTTTTGCTTCGACTGCCACGTATCGCTCATTCGCGCCGCCGCGCGCGGGCGATGTGTACTTCAGTTACGATGCGCAGGTAGAACGTTTTGGCGAGATTGATGATCCCATAGTCGTTGTCTTTCAGGATTTGGACGATCCGCCGGCAGCGGCGACCATCGGTGAAGTGATGTGCACGACGTACAAAACTTTTGGCGCGGTCGGCGTGATTACGAGCGGTGCCGCGCGCGATCTCGATCAAGTGCGCGCCCTCGATTTTCCGGTGTTTGCGCGCGGCATCAACTGCTCGCACGGTTACGCGCACATTCCACAGATTCACGTGCCGGTGCGTGTAGGCGGCATCGTCGTTTATCCCAATGATTTACTTCACGGCGATCGCAACGGCGTGACCACGATTCCACGCGACATTGCCGCAGAGGTCGCAGACATCGCGCCCGAATTTGTTGCGGCAGAAGCCATCATCCTGAACGGCTTGCGTCAGAATCCGCAGCCCACCGCCCAACTCTTGAAAGAACTGCGTGCGGAATCCAAAGCCGCCATCGAGAAATTACGCCAGCGCGTCTCGCGCACCAGACGCCACACCGCGTCGGTAATCGAATGAACCTTCGTCCTTCGTCATCCGTCCTTCGTCCTTCGTCCTTCGTCATTCGTCGTTTAAGGAGGAACTATGAAAATCGTCTATCTCGTCGCCAGTGGCGACTTGCGCTTGTCTGCCAATCAAATGTGCTGGCCCGCCCAGGAAGCAATGGAAAAGCAGGTCATCGCGGCGGTCGAGCGCGAAGGGTGGAAAGTGAAACGCGCACATCCATACGATCCTGTGCTCAAGCACGGCTTTTTGGATTCGCAAAAACGCGGCATCGAAGTTTTTCGCACAATTCCACCTGACGCGCCGCTCATCGTCGCCGAAGCCGTGTGGCAGTACACGCATCACGTCTTGCCCGGCTTGATGACGCATCGCGGTCCGATACTCACCGTCGCGAATTGGAGCGGGCAGTGGCCCGGTCTCGTTGGGATGCTCAACCTCAACGGCTCGCTCACCAAAGCCGGCGTCAAGTACTCGACGCTGTGGAGCGAAAATTTCGACGACGATTTTTTTGTGCGCGGGCTGCGCAAGTGGCTCAAGACCGGCAAAGTGACACACGACACCTCGCACGTGCGCGCGTATGCCGATGTGCGCGTGCCGGCAAACGCGGCAAAGATCGGCATCAAATTCGCGCGCGAGTTCCGCGCGCGCAAAGCGATTCTGGGCATCTTTGACGAAGGGTGTATGGGGATGTACAACGCCATCATCCCCGATGAACTTCTCAGTCCGCTTGGCGTGTTCAAGGAACGCTTGAGCCAGTCCGCGCTCTACGCCAAGATGCTCACCGTCTCCGATGTCGAAGCGCGCGCGGTGTACGATTGGTTACTCGCGCGCGGAATGAAATTCGATCTGGGGACTGACGAAAAAACTGAACTGACCGAAGCGCAAGTGTTGACGCAGTGCAAGATGTACATCGCGGCAATGCGCATCGCGGACGAGTTTGGTTGTGATGCGATCGGCATCCAGTATCAGCAAGGCCTCAAAGACCTGACGCCCGCGTCCGATCTGGTCGAAGGACTGCTCAACAACGTCGAGCGACCGCCGGTGTATCACGAGACGACCGGCAAGGAATTGTATGCCGGCAACGCGCTCCCGCATTTCAACGAAGTGGACGAATGTGCCGGACTCGACGCGCTCATCACGAATCGGCTGTGGAATCTTCTGGGCTTTGCGCCCGAAACGACGCTCCACGATGTTCGCTGGGGTCGCACCATCGGCGACCAATTCGTGTGGATTCTGGAAATCTCTGGCGCGGTGCCGCCCGCGCATCTCGTTGGTGGCTACGCCGGCGCCATCGGCGAACGCCAGCCGGCAATGTACTTTCCGCTCGGCGGGAGCACCATCAAAGGCATCAGCAAGCCGGGCTGGGTGGTGTGGAGTCGCGTCTTTGTCGCAAACAATCGGCTCCACTGCGACATCGGCTTGGGCGAAGCGATCGAGTTGTCGCGCGACATCACCGAAGAGCACTGGCAGCAAACGACCGCCCAATGGCCGATGATGCACCTCGTCATGCGCGGCATCACGCGCGATCAGTTTATGGCGCGCCACAAGGCGAATCACATTCAAGTCGTTTACGCGCCCAGCGAGGCGGACGCGCGCCGCGCGCTCTTTGCCAAAGCCGCGGCGATGAACGAACTGGGCATCCGCGTTTCGTTTTGTGGTCAAGTCTGACGAAGGACGAATGAAAGACGAAGGACGAATGACGAAAGTTTTCGTCCTTCGTCTTTCGTCCTTCGTCATCCGTCATCCCGCAGGAGGTGACAATGCCCCAATTCGCACTCGGTCTTGACTTTGGCACGGAATCCGGACGCGCGCTGGTGGTCAATGTAGCCACCGGCGAAATCGTGGGGAGCGCGGTGCATCGTTACGCCGATGGCGTGATTGACGAGCACCTGCCCGGCACAAGCATCGAACTCGAACCCGATACCGCGCTGCAAAATCCGAACGACTACATCGAAACGTTGAAGCACGCAGTGCCCGAAGCGTTGAAGCAAGGCGGTGTGCGCGCGGACGACGTGATTGGCATCGGCGTTGATTTTACCGCGTGCACAATTCTGCCGACGCGCGCGGACGGGACGCCGCTCTGCGCGCTGGACGAGTTCAGAGCGAATCCGCACGCGTGGGTGAAATTATGGAAGCATCACGCCGCGCAACCAGAGGCGGATCGCATCAACGCACTGGCGCGCGAACGCAACGAACCCTGGCTCGCGCTCTACGGCGGGCGCATCTCGTCCGAGTGGTATCACAGCAAGACGCTGCAAATTTTGAACGATGCGCCGGAAATCTATCAGGCGGCGGATAGGATTGTCGAGGGGGGCGATTGGATCGTCTGGCAGATGACCGGCGTGCTCAAGCGCAATGCGTGTGCGGCGGGTTACAAAGCGTTGTGGCAAAAGGGTGTGGGCTATCCCAGCAACGATTTTTTGTGCGCGCTTGATCCACGCCTCGATCGTTTGAACGAGACCAAACTTGCCGGCGAGATTGTCGCGCCCGGCACGCGCGTCGGTGTGCTCACCGAACGCGCGGCACAGTGGATGGGCTTGCGGCCCGGCATCGCGGTCGCGGCGGCAACGATTGACGCGCACGCGGCGGTGCCCGGCGCCGGCGTCACCGAGCCGGGGCGAATGGTGTTGATTCTGGGAACGTCCACGTGCCATATGATTCTGGATCGCGCGATACACCTTGTGCCCGGCATCAGCGGCGTAGTCGAGGATGGCATCCTGCCCGGCTGGTTCGGCTATGAAGCCGGGCAAGTGGGCGTCGGCGATTTGTTCGAATGGTTCGTCGAGCATAACCTCGATGTGCGTTACGCGCAGCGCGCGCAGGCGCGCGGCATCAGTCCGTACCAACTGCTGGAGGAAGACGCGGCAAAACTCCAGCCCGGCGAATCCGGTTTGCTCGCGCTCGATTGGTGGAACGGTTGTCGCACGCCACTCGTGGATGCGAATTTGAGCGGCATCATCGTGGGGTTGACGCTCGGCACGCGCGCGCCGGAGATTTATCGCGCGCTCATCGAGGCAACCGCGTTTGGGACGCAAATCATCATCGAGACCTTCGAGCAGAATGGTGTCGCGGTGAACGAACTCGTCGCGTGTGGTGGTCTGGCGGAGCGGAACAAGTTGCTGTTACAGATTTATGCCGATGTGACCGGGCGCGAGTTTGTCGAGGCGGGATCGGGGCATACCAGCGCGCTCGGCGCAGCGATGCTGGGCGCGTACGCGGCGGGGCGTGCGGCGGGCGGCTATGACTCGATCACCGAAGCCGCGCGGCAAATGTTCCCGGCGAAACTCGTGACGCACCAGCCAAACGCCGTGCATCACGCGACGTACCGCCAACTCTTCGCCGAGTATCGCGCGTTGCACGAGTACTTTGGGCGCGGCACAAATGATGTGATGAAGCGGTTGCGCGCGTTACGCGTAGCACCGAATTGAATCGTGTGCTACTTGAGGAGGGAAACATGATAAAACGCTGGCAAAAAATCATCGTTGGTCTGGTCGTGGTGTTAGGGATAATCATCGCAATCCTCTATCTCATCCCATCGCCACGCCAGGATTTCGTAACGACGTATCAAAAAGTGGATCCGCAAACGGTCGCGTCGCTGCGCGAATTCCGGCAAAAATACCCACCAAAATCTCTGGAGGTCAATGGGGTCAAATGGCCGTACCTGGTCACAGGACAAGGCAGTGAAACGATATTGTTCCTGCACGGCATGACCGGCGCGTACGATATCTGGTGGCAACAAATCCTCGCCCTGCAAGACCGTTACCGCATCGTGAGTGTCACGTATCCAGCGGTGGACTCATTGGCGGGACTGCGCGCCGGCGTGCTGGCAATTCTCAAGCAAGAGGGAATCACGCAAGTCAACGTAGTAGGCACCTCGTTAGGCGGCTACCTGGCTCAATATCTGGTGGCACACCATCCCACGCTCGTCAAGCGCGCCGTGTTTGGTAACACCTTTCCGCCCAACACCTTGATCGCCGAAAAGAATCGCGTGTTGGGTACGCTGCTGCCTTTTTTGCCGGAATGGTTGGTGATGCAAACGTTTCAGCAAAGCGGGCGGAATTCGATTTACCCTGCTTCCGGCAATTCGGAGTTGGTGCTGGCGTTTTTGCTCGAGCAAACGTACAGCGCGATGAGCAAAGCGCAACTCGTGGCGCGCTATCGGTGTGTGATTGATCCGTTCGTCGCGCCGACGCCCACGATGCCGGTGATGATCATCGAGGCAGATAACGATCCTCTGGTCGAAGAGGTGTTGCGCACACAACTCAAAGCCACGTATCCAACTGCCAGAGTTCACACCTTGCACAACGTGGGCCACTTTCCTTATCTGAACGAGCCGCAAAAATATACGCGCCTGCTGGAAGAATTTCTGAAACAATGAGATGTCCAATCACATCAAACGTATTCTCTATACTTTCAACGGTCGCAAACTTTCATTGTAACCGTTCAGGTGTCATCGCGAGGAGCGTTTTTTGCGACGAAGCAATCTCCGCGTTACGATCTGCGGTGGACAACGTTGGGGATTGCTTCGCAAAAGTCGCTCGCAATGACAGAGTGGGCTGAACGATTACCTTTCATTTTACGATGGCGTTGCACCGTTTCCTTATTCAACCCACTTGACGGCACAAGAGACGCTCAAATGAGTTTATACAGTACGGCTTGACCCCACTCATCCTCCTGCCCCCTTCTCTCCCCGCCACGCGGGGAGAGAAGGGGGTGGGGCTTGTTGCGATGGATGGCACGGCTAATCAGGGCACGTGCAGGGTGTGTGCAAAGTTGCTTGACAAAGCCGCGCCTCCGCTTGTCATTGCGAGGAGCGGTCTTTGCGACGAAGCAATCCCCTATTGCGGTGTGGAGATTGCTTCGCCGCTGCGCGGCTACTCAGAACTTGTCACATCGAGCGGAGCGAGATGTCTCACTTCGTTCGACATGACAAGTTTCTGTCAACGCGCATACCGCCGCGCGGTATGGAATTCTCGCAATGACA
>DAOTYB010000141.1:0-16716 GCA_034435315.1 Anaerolineae bacterium
CGGCGCGGGTCGGTGGGGTTCGGCGAACTTTGTGGGAGCGTTTCATCGGTCACCTCTCTTTTAGTGGAATGGACGCATTATGCCACGATTTGCCCCCAAACTGAAATGCACCCTGGTGCAAGTTATGTCCCAAACTTGCTTTGCAACGCGTCTGGTGCTAAATTACTCACGTATGCAAAACTCGCTTCAAATGCCGCGCGCGCAAACGACGCGCGCGCCCGCGCCGCTCGCGCTCCCCGAACCGAACGCGCTGCGCGTGCTGTGGCGCTGCGCCGGCTACCTGCGCCCGTACTGGAAGATGACGCTCGGCGCGTACCTTGCCTTGCTCGGCATCAACGCGCTCGCGCTCGCGATTCCTCAATTCATCCGCTGGATCGTGGATCACGGCATCGGCGGCAAAGACACGCAACTGCTGTTTACCTCCGTCCTCGCGCTCCTGGGGCTGACCTTCCTCAAAGGGGTGTTGCGCTTTTGGGAAGGGCGCTGGTCGGAGCAGGCATCGCAAAACGTGGCGTACGATTTGCGGAACGCGATCCATCGCAAACTCGCCACGCTCTCGTTTTCGTACCACGATCGCACCGAAACGGGGCAAATCCTGTCGCGCGCGGTGCAAGACGTGGATCGCGTGCGATTCGTCACAGGGCGCGCGTTCCTCCGCTTGACCGATGGCATCGTCTTGCTCCTTGGCAGTGCGGCGATGCTGGTGTGGATGAATCCCGCGCTCGCGCTCCTCGCGCTGGCAACGCTGCCGTTTCTCGCGCAGCGCGCGTTTCATCTGGGACGACACTTGCGTCCCCTCTCGCTCGCGGTGCAACAGCAACTCGCCGTGCTGACTACGCGCCTCGAACAAAACTTGCGCGGCGCGCGCATCGTCAAGGCGTTCGCGCAAGAGGATGCCGAAATCGCGCGCTTTGAACGCGAAAACGCGCGCTGGTTCGATCTATCGCGCCGCGCCGCGCGCGTTCAAGCCATCAACGAGCCGCTCATCAATTTCATCGCGAACCTCAGCACTGTCATCATCATTTGGTACGGCGGCTGGTTGGTGATTCAACAACAACTCACGCTGGGCGAATTGGTGGCGTTCACCACGTATCTCGCGCAGTTGGCGCAACCGGTGCGCCGTTTGGGACAAATCATTCCCGCGCTCGCGATTGCCGCCGCCGCTGGCACGCGCATCTTTGAAATCCTCGATGCCGAGTCCGAAGTGCGCGACGCGTCCGATGCGATTCCGCTGCCGCCGATTCAAGGTCACGTGCGTTTCGAGAATGTCTCGTTCGCGTACTTTGGACGCCACCGCGTTCTGGACAACATCACCTTCGAAGCCAAACCCGGTCAGGTCATCGCGTTGCTGGGAATGACCGGTTCGGGCAAGTCCACCATCATCAACCTGATTCCGCGTTTTTACGATGTGACGGCGGGGCGCATCACGATTGACGGCTACGACATTCGGCGCGTCACGCTCAACTCGTTGCGCGATCAAATCGGCATCGTCTTGCAAGAGACGATGCTCTTTGCCACAACGATTCGCGAGAACATTGCGTTCGGTTGTCCCGATGCGCGCGAAGACGAAATCATCGCGGCGGCGCGCGCGGCGCAAGCGCACGACTTTATCATGCAAACGCCCAACGGCTACGATACGCTCGTCGGCGAGCGCGGCATCACGCTTTCGGGTGGACAGCGCCAGCGCATCGCGATTGCGCGCGCACTCCTCAAGAATCCGCGCATCCTCATTCTCGACGATGCGACCTCCAGCGTGGACACCGAGACCGAGCATCTGATTCAACTCGCGCTGGAGCGATTGATGCGCGGGCGCACGTCGTTCATCATCGCGCAACGACTCGCCACGCTGCGAATGGCGGATTTGATTTTGGTGTTGGACAAAGGTCGCCTCGTCGCGCGCGGCACTCACGACGAATTGCTTCGCATATCGGGACTGTACGCGGAGATTTATCATCAGCAGTTGAGGGTCAATGAGCCAATGAGTCAATGAACCAATGAGCCAATGTGCCAATGAGCCAAAGATGCCAAATGTGCCAAATGTGCCAAAGATGCCAAATGTGCCCAATCACCCAATCACCCAATCACCCAATCTCTAATCTCCAATCCCTATGACCATCTCCATCGGTGCAGCCAGCGCGGGAATGGGGCCGCGCAGTGCCATTGAAGAATTTGGACAATACAAAGAAGATCGCGCGTTCGATCCGCGCATCGTGGCGCGCCTTTTGGCGTACTTGCGCCCGTACTGGCAACAGATGACGCTTGCCATCACGTTGGTACTGGTGTCATCGGTGTTGACGTTGAGCGCGCCGTACCTCATCAAGGTCGCGATTGACGAGCACATCGCGCGCGGCGATGCGGCAGGGCTGACGCAAATCGCGCTACTCCTCGTCGCTGTGTTCGCCGCCATCTACGCGACGACTGCCGCGTTGCAATACCTTTTGGCGTGGGTCGGGCAGCAGGTGCTGGCGACTTTGCGCGCGCAACTCTTTCGCCATCTGCAAATTCTGCCGCTCGGCTATCACGACACGCACATCGTCGGCGTGACAATTTCGCGCGTCATCAACGATGTCTCGGTCATCAACGATTTGTTGTCGCAAGGGCTGGTCACGTTCGCGGGCGACGCGGTGGTGCTGATCGGTATCGTCGCGGTGATGCTTTCGATGAGTCCGCGCCTCGCGCTCCTCACGTTTTGCGTGTTGCCGTTGATGGTGCTGGCGACGTGGTTGTTCGCGCGTCAGGCGCAGGTCGCGTTTCGACAGACGCGCGCGCGCATCGCGGCGGTTGTCGGCGATCTGGCGGAGAACATCAGTGGGATGCGCGTGATTCAGGCGTTCGCGCAAGAAGAATCGTCGCAGGAACATTTCGACGAAGTGAATCGCGCGAATCGGGACGCGCACGTCGCCGCGATGACGCTCTCGTTCATCTTCCTGCCAACTGTCGAATTTCTGGGGATGCTTGCGACCGGCATCGTCTTGTGGTTCGGTGGTCTCGCGGTGATTGGCGATGAACTGACACTCGGCGTTGTCGTCGCGTTCCTCGCGTACGTCACGCGTTTTTTCCAACCGATTCAAGAGTTGAGCCAACTCTACACGACGATGCAAGCGGCGATGGCGGGCGGCGAGCGCGTGCTCGAATTGCTGGACACGCAACCCAATGTGCGCGACGCGCCCGACGCAATCGAAATGCCGCCGATTGTGGGACGCATCGAATTGCGTAATGTCTCGTTTGCGTATCGTGGCGACGATTACGTTTTGCGCGAGGTGAATCTCGTTATCGAACCGGGGCAAACGGTCGCACTCGTCGGTCCCACCGGCGCGGGCAAAACTTCGATTGCGAATCTCATCGCGCGTTTGTACGATGTGAGCGCGGGCGCGGTGTTGATTGACGGCTATGACGTGCGCGCGGTCGCGCAGCGCTCGCTGCGTCGCCAGACCGGCATCGTGCCGCAAGAGCCGTTCCTGTTCGCGGGAACGATTGCAGACAACATTCGCTTTGGTCATCCCGACGCGACGCCGCGCGAAATCGAAGAGGCAGCGCGCTTGGCGAACGCGCACGAGTTCATCGTCGCGCTGCCCGAGGGGTACGACACCGAGATTCACGAAGGCGGCGTCAATCTTTCGGTGGGACAGCGGCAATTGATTTGCATCGCGCGCGCGATTCTGGCGAATCCGCGCATCCTCATCCTCGACGAAGCGACGGCGAGCGTGGACACGCTGACAGAGATGCTGATTCAGGACGCGCTCGCGCGTTTGCTCGTCGGGCGCACCGCGATTGTCATCGCACATCGGTTGTCCACGATTCGTAACGCGGATTTGATTTGCGTCGTCAACGAGGGGCGCATCGTCGAGCGCGGCACGCACGACGAGTTGCTGGCGCGCGGCGGCTTGTATCGGCAGTTGTACGAACGGCAGTTTGTGAGTTCAATGAGCCAATGAGCCAATGAACCAATGTGCCAAATGGACGAATGACGGAGGACGAAGGACGAATGACAAATGACGAAGGACAAAGGACGAATGACAAATGAACAAATGGTTTGGCACGTTTGGCTCGTTTGGTAGATCTGGCACATTTGGTTTACAACAAGGGTATTGCATTCCCAACCATTTTCCCGTATACTTAAGCGAACTCCACTCTCCAACATCCAACCTCCAATCTCCAATCTCTAACTCTAATACCTCATACGCAATACGCGATATGTCCGATTTTCTCTACGGTCGTCACGCCATTCTTGAGGCGTTGCGTGCGGGACACGTCATCGAAGAGATTTTGATTGCGCGCGGGGTCCACACGCGCGGCGCGCTGGAGGAATTGTTGGCACTGGCAAAAAGTGCAAAGGTGCCCGTGCACGGCGTTGCGCGCGAGGAACTCGAGCGTCTCGCGCGCCATCATCAAGGCGTGGTGGCACGTATCGGAGAGTACAAGTATGCCGAGATGGAAGAGGTACTGGCAGTCGCGCGTGTGCGCGGCGAGCCAGCCTTTCTGTTGATGCTCGATTCGGTGCAGGACCCGCAAAATTTCGGCACGCTGTTGCGTACCGCCGAAGCGGTGGGTGTAGATGGTGTCATCATTGCCGAGCGGCGCGCCGTCGGTGTCACGGCGGCGGTGGTCAAAGCCTCCGCCGGCGCAGTGCATCACTTGAAGATCGCGCGCGTGACCAACCTCGCGCGCACGATCGAAACGCTGAAACGCGCGCACGTGTGGATCGCTGGCGTGGAAAATGTGCCCGAGGCGCAAGATTTTGCGGCGATGGACTATACGTTGCCGCTCGCGCTCGTGCTGGGAAGTGAAGGCGCGGGTTTAAGCCGGCTGGTGCGCGAGAAATGCGATTTTCTGATTCGTCTGCCGATGTGGGGCAAAGTGAGTTCGTTGAACGTCGCGGTGGCAGGTTCGATTGTGTTGTACGCGGCAAAACAACAGCGGGAGAAAAAACGTGTAGCACAGGATTGAATCCTGTGCTACTTTTGTTTTACGGAACGGTGGCATCTTTGACCACAAAGGGGAAATAGTAGATGAACGGTGGGAATTGACCCAGCGCGCTATGTACCTGAATGCGCGGTTTGGTGATGCCATTGCGCGCATCATAGACCGGCACGCCCGTGTTGGTCAACGCGGCAAGAATTTGATCCACCGTTGTAACAGGCGCACGCTGTTTGAGGATTGCCCACGCGCCCGTCACGTGCGGCGTTGCCATTGACGTGCCACTGACGTTACCGTACAGGTTTCCGGGCAGCGAAGCGTAAATGATTTCTCCCGGCGCCAGCAGACTCAAAAACGACGCGCTGTTAGAGAAAGACGATACCGTGTCCACCGGTATCCCGCCCGCGCCGCCATCGCGCGTCGAGCCGACACTGATGGCACTGGAGACGCATGCAGGAGGAGCAATCGCATTGGACGCTCCATCGTTTCCCGAAGCGATAATCGTTGCAATGCCAACGGAACGAAGGTTGTCAATCGCTGCTTTGTAATCGGCAAAGTCTGTGTCGCAGGGAACGGAGTAAAGCGGTACGCCGCCTAAACTCAAGTTGGCTGCGGCAATCGCGTAATCGTTGCGCAGATTGTACACGCGTTCCAGCCCCTTGATGATGTCAGAATCCCACGCCAGCGCGCACGGGTTGCTTGAGCCGCAATAGGTAGAATTGTCAAAGCGTGAGAACACCTGGATCGCGATGATGTTTGCGTCACGCGCTACGCCGGAAAAACCCAGCCCACCCGGATCGCGCCCGGCAGCAATCCCCGCCACGTGTGTGCCGTGCCAGCACCTCGCGATACTCAGGTTGCAATAAATCCCCGAACCCGGCGCGGTAGATTCGGACACGCCGCCCGGACAAACCGATGATGAACCCCACGACGCATCGGTAGTCGAATAGCATGCCTCAGAGATCACTTTGCCGGAAAGGAAGGAATGCGCGCTATCCACTCCGGTGTCCAGAATCGCAACGACCTGCCCGGCTCCGCTGTATCCGCTTGACCACGCGCCCGTCGCGCCGATGAGGACAGTGCTCTGGGCAAGGGATGGCTTGCGCGGTTGATCCTCGCGAATGCTGGTGACATTCGCAGCGCTGGCAAGCGCGCGCAGCGCGTTCGCGTTCACTTCCAGCGCGAGGTACGGAATCGTGGTAAAGCGCCGCGTCAGGCGCGCGTTGTGCACGGCAAGTTGGTTGAGCAACGCGTTTTGCGCTTGCGCGATACTCGCGCGTTGCGTTTGGATGGCGCGCACGTCCAATCTGCCCTCGGGCTGGTACGTCACGCGCACACCGACGATGACACGCACATATCCGTGAGTTTGCGCTCGCGCCATCAGCGCGCTCACGTCTTTGCCCGATTGCGCCATTGTCGGCGTGCTGTATCCCTGTGCCCACAGGAGCAGCGCGAGGACAATGATCGGGACACAGGCTAGACCGATCACTTTTTGTTTGTGCATATTTCACTCAAACACGACAGCCAGCGGAGCGCGCGGTGTCGCCGTGCCGTTTTACGGCGACACCGTGCCACCCGCCGACTAGCGTCAATCTGCTGTGGTGTAAGCGAGGGAGAAACTCGTTACCGATGATAAACCGCCGCGCGGGCCAAGTAGGTGTGCACAAGTCTTTTCCGCCATCGGAAGGTTACAGGACTCGTTGTTTCGCTGTCGTTGTACGGACGAAAAATCTTTCGCCCCTACTCGACACTTGCGGCTTGCAGCGCGGCGACGATGGCGTGGGCTTGTTGCGCCAATGTGGGGGAAAGATCGTACACCGGCTTGCGCTCGCGATCCGCACTCATCACCGCAGGATCGGCGGAGAGAAAACCGATGACCGGCAGTCCCGGCGAGTTCGCGGTGATGAAATCGCAATCGGCTGGACCCGTCACTTTGCTACCAACGAGGTACAGGCGTGGAATCTTGATGTCGGTTGCCAGTTGTTTGATTTGTGCTGCCGTACCTAACGAGCGCGCAGTCGGTTCAGCCACAATCAGCAACGCGTCCACCATATCTGCGGTGGCACGTCCCAGATGTTCGACCCCGGCGTACATATCCATCAATACCACTTCGTTACGTTGTAAGAGAATGGTCGAGACCAGTTGTTTCAACAACACGCTTTCGGCGCAAATACATCCCGAACCACCCATCTTGACGGCGCCCAGTTCGAGCAGTTTGATGCCGCGATAGGTCGCAGAAAATCTATCAGGGATGTCATCCACGCGCGGATTCATTTTGAAGATACCGCCGTACGTGCCCGGTTTTGCCCCTGTGCGCTCGGCGATGAGATCGCCCATCTCGGCAATAGGAGTAAGCCCCTGGATCAACTCGCGTGGAAAACCGAGCGCATCACCCAGACATGGCGAGGGATCGGCATCAATCGCGAGGACGTGGTAACCCTGATTCACAAACGTATATGCCAACAGACTGGTGAGTGTTGTTTTGCCCACACCACCTTTACCTGAAATGGCAAGTTTCATCGCGTCTCCTTATTGATGATTGAGCAACTGTCGCGCCATCTGTTCGATGGCTTGACTGGCGAGTGCCTCGTTCGGCAGTTCCACCAGCGGGCGACCGTTGCTATCGAATTCGACGAGTTGAGGATCGTACGGGATTTGAGCAAGGAGCGGAACGTGCAACCGCGCGATGCGCTCGCGCCACTGTGGTGGCAAATCGCCAACGACCCGATTGACGACCAGATAGGTATGCCGCACATTGATTTCGAGTTCCTGACTCAAAGCGTACATCGCTTCGGCGGCGGTCAAGCCACGCAAACTCGCATCGGTCACCAGGAGAAGATGGTCCACATCGCGCGTCGTGCGTCGGCTCAGATGTTCCATCCCGGCTTCATTATCCATCACGACCACATCGTACGCTTTGCAGATGCGGTCAATAATCGTTCGCAACATATGGTTGGCAGCGCAGTAACAGCCCTGCCCTTCGGGACGGCCCATCGCGAGGAGATCGAACATATCGCCTTCTTCGATTGCCGTACGAATTTCATAGTCGAGCCATTCCTGACGCGACATACCGGCGGGCGACTGTTCGCGCGCATCCTCGCGAATATCACCCACCGTCCTGGACAGTTGCGTTCCCAACGCCAGATGCAGGTTGCTGCTGGGGTCTGCATCAATCGCAAGGACTTTGCCCAGGCGCCGCTGGATGGCATAACGGATGAGTAAAGCCGCCAGTGTTGTTTTACCTGTGCCACCTTTGCCGGCAACTGCAATCGTAACCGTCATTTATTCTTACGCTCCTTTGTTTTTACATTTCGAATGCCCTGCGCGCACCGACGACAGAAACCGAAAATAGCAAAATGATCGAGCGCGGGTGCAAAATCGTACTCTTCACGCAGAATTTTTTCGACCGAGGCAAAGACTGTTGCGTCAATGCGCATCATCGCACCGCAGCGATGACAAATGAGATGGTGATGATGCGGCTCGCGATGCAGTTCATACGTCATACAGCCGCCACCTAAATCGGTGGGATGCACCCAGCCCAAGCGCACCAGCAGGTCAAGGGTGCGATAGACCGCCGATTTATTGAGATAGGGATACCGTTTGCGTACACGCGCGATAATCTCATCGGCGCGCAAATGTCCTTCGCTGGTAGACAGAATTTCAAGGATGGCTGCGCGCTGCGGCGTCAAGCGATACCCCTGCTGACGGAGAGATTCGACTAGTTCGGTATGATGCATCGCTAACCTCTTGTGGCAACTAGTTGCGAGAATGCATATTAACCTAATCGCATCAACTTGTCAATCAGCGCGCGAGGTACTTTCAGAGCGTGTGCAAAGTCAGCCCACTTGTCATTGCGAGCCGCGCAGCGGCGAAGCAATCTCCAAACCGCAATACGGGATTGCCTCGTTGCAAAACCCGCTCCTCGCAATGACAAGCGGGGGCACGGCTTTGTCAAGCGACCTTGCACACGCCCTGGGGGTACTTTCAGTTTGGGGGCAAGTTTCTCAGCCCACGTTTTGCACTTGTGCAAACGCATAGCCGCACCCCCTGCCCCCTCCCCGTTGGGGCGAAAAATTTTTCGTCCAACGGGGAGGGGGAATCAAAGGACATGGTGGTGGCGGGCGGCTTCGCCGCCCGCCACCACCACGTCATCCCCCCTCACTCCCCGCGTCGCGGGGACAGAAGGGGCAGGGGGTTGAGAGGGGGATGGCTCAAGCGGATTTGTCCCCAAACTGAAATACTTGCAGTTTGGGGGCAAATTGGGGCGACTGCACGTCGCAGCAAACCATAGCCAAGCCGACCTGCGTTGGCAACGGCATGAGGACGAAAAGACGAGGAGGTGCTACGAATTGACCTGTGGCACAACGGGAAGCGTAAAACTAAAGGTCGAGCCTTGCCCCGGCGCACTCTCTACCCAGATGTCGCCACCGTGCAACTCGACCAGCGAGCGCGTAATCGCCAGACCTAAACCCGTGCCAGGCACATCGCGCGCCGCAGACGACGCGCGGAAAAATCGGGAAAAGAGGCGGGCTTGATCTTCACGGCTCAGACCGATACCGGTATCTGCCACATCCACACGCACCCACGCCTCCTGCGCGCGCGCCGTAATCGTGATCTTGCCTGCTGCTGGCGTGTACTTGTGCGCGTTGGAGACCAGATTGGTGAGAATCTGAATCACTCGGTCGGGGTCGCCCCACGCAGGGGGTAAATCGGGAGGCAAATCGAGAAGCAGTTCTTGTTGCTTGGCACGCAATTGAGGCTGCAGCGTCGCGACCACCCCTTCAACGAGGCGCGGTAGATCCAGAGGTTGCCGCTGCAATTCAATGCGTCGCGCTTCGATGCGCGACAGATCAAGCAAGTCGTTAATCAACTGCACCAGGCGGTCCGTATTCGCCTTGACGATGTTGAGAAACTCGCGCTGGGTCGCGTTGAGCGTGCCCACCTGATCGGCTTGCAACAGATCCACATATCCCTTGATCGAAGTCAGCGGCGTACGCAACTCGTGCGAAACCATCGAAACAAACTCACTCTTCATTCGATCAATTTCACGTTCTCGAGTGACATCCCGAAAAACGTACAGCCGACCCAGGTACTCGTGCATCGCCGTACGCACAGGGGTAGAAGCGAGGTGTAGTTCTCGGCGGCGGGGTGTGATTTGAATGAGATCGTGCGTGGAGGGAGCGGTGGTATCGGTCAAGGTTGTGTGGACGATGTGATCAAACGCGTCGGCGGGGTCGAACAAGCGCTGGAGGGTAGAACGATAATCGTCGAGAGACTTGCCGACAATCTGGCGCGGGGTGCCGCCGAAGAAATGTTCACAGAAACTACGGTTGACCAACAGAATGGTTTGATCGGGGGCAAGGAGGAGCATACTGTCCGTAGCCGCATCCAGAATCGCGCGCGCCTTGGTCTGTGCACGCTCGATCTCCGCCAGCATCTCTTGCAGGCGTTGTTCCGCGCGACGACGCTCGGCCAACTCGCGCTGGGTCTCTTCGTACAGACGCGCGTTGGCGAGTGCCAGCGACGCCATCTGCCCAAAACGATGCAACAGGTCAATTTCGGCTTGACCAAATTGACGGTCGGGGTCCACATAAACCACACCGATCACTCCCACGATTTCCAGTTCCACGCGTAGCGGCAGGCACACCTGCGCACGCGCCCATTCAAAACCGGGTTGGCGCTGTTCCCACTGGCTATAATCGCTGACCACCATCGGCTCGCCGGTCTTCCACACCATCCCCGCCATCCCCTGTCCGCGTTTGAGACGATACCCGATGTATTCGGCGTACCGTCCGATGCCAACCCGCAACACCAGTTCTTGCGCGGCCGGTTCGACGACGAACAGGAAACCGTGCGGCGTTTTCATCAGCACCGCCGCGCGTTGCAGAATCTCTTCCAACAGCCCCGGCGTATTCAGGGAGTTGAGCAAACTTGCCGTGGTCGCATTGAGCGCATCGAGTTCTGCATTGATGCGTCGTAACGTTTCTTCCGTCTGGGTACGCTCCATCAATTCTTGCCGCAATTGTGCTTCAATTTCCAATTGACGGAACAGGTTCTCTTCCAGCGCCTGGTTCGCGGCGGTGACGCGGCGCAGGAGCGACCGAGCAAAAGCGAGCGCGACGAGCGCGTAGATGAGCGTGGGGATGAACGCCGCGATGAGGCGCTCCAGTGGATCGCGCGCAAGAAACTGCACCCCTCCCCACGTCACCCCAAAATAGAGCAGGGTGATGGCACCCCACAGCGCAGAGTAAACCCGCTGACGATTCACTCCAGCCAACTTCTCGCTTTTCCTGCTTAGTAGATGTGCAAAAGTCTTTTCCGCCATCGGAAGGTTACGGTGTGCGTTGTTTCGCCATCGTTGTCCGAGCGAAAAATCTTTCGCCCTTTGCGGAATAACCCCTCTCATCCCCCTGCCCCTGCTCTCCCCGCTTTGCAGGGAGAGCAGGGGGAGACGGAAGGAGGGGTGTGGGCGGGCGGCTTCGCCGCCCGCCCACACCCCTATTCCCTTGTTTCCCCTCCCCACGCCGCTCTGCGGCGTGGGGAGGAGGTTAGGGGGTGGGGCTATTTCGCGATGGATAGACGGCTGAGTAATTATCCTGTGCTACGAAAGCGGAAAAGACTTTTGCATGGTTACTTTGCACCACGATGCGGCGACGTTAACTGCTATACTCGATTTGCGAAAAACGCATCAGTTTTTGCAAACGATGGAGTGAAAAGATTCGCCGAATCGTTCCCGAACGTGAACGCATCACCAGAGACTCGGTAGTAGCCCCCTCGCTGGTATAGTGCACCCCTTTGAGCATTTCGCCATCAGTGATACCGGTGACCGCAAAGAACACATTGTCGCCTGCGACCAAATCGTCCAGCGTCAACGTCTTGTTCAGGTCATAGCCGGCTTGTCGGGCATACTCGCGTTCTCTGTCATCACGGGGCCACAACTTGCCCTGCATATCCCCACCCAGACATTTGAGCGCGGCGGCGGTAATCACACCTTCGGGCGAACCCCCAATGCCAAAGAGAATGTCCACGCCTGTCCCTTCGAGGGCGGTGGAAATGCCGGCAGCCACATCCCCATCGGTAATCAACTTGAGACGCGCGCCACACGCGCGGACTGCTTCTACGTATTTTTGATTGCGCGGACGATCCAGCACCACGGCGGTGAGTTCGCTGACTTCACGTTTCTTGGCGCGCGCCAGTGCCTTCAAGTTCTCCTCGACCGTCGCGTCAATGTGCACCACTCCACGCCCGGCAGGACCCACTGCGATCTTGTCCATATACACAATGTGCCCCGGCGAAAACATCGTGCCGCGCTCAGAAATCGCAATGACCGATAAAGCATTGGGCAAGCCCAGGGACAGGAGGCGCGTGCCGTCAATGGGGTCAACCGCAATGTCCACCAGTTGCACGCCGCTCTCCGGCGTGTGATTGCTTTGCACCGCGCGCCCGATCCGTTCACCGTTATAGAGCATCGGTGCGTGATCCTTTTCACCCTCACCAATCACAACGGTACCATCAATATTGATTTGCCCCAAAAGCAGCCGCATCGCGTTGACCGCAGCGGCATCAGCTTTGTTGCGATCACCACGTCCCATCCAGCGCGCGGCGGCAAGTGCCGCACCTTCGGTCACACGGACGAGTTCAAGTGCCAGGTTACGATCCAATGGTTCAGACATTGTTTTCCTCCTTCCGCAAAAATATGACCACTGCTTGTAACTACTCCAAACGGGTTGAGATCTTTTAGCCAAGCCCGAATCATAGCGGTTCACGGATGTTGTCTGCATTTTGGCAATCGCCCCACCCCCTATCCCCTCCCCACGCTGCTCTGCAGCGTGGGGAGGGGGAATCATGGGAGGGTGGAGTGGACGGGCGGCGAAGCCGCCCGCCCACTCCCCTCCTCCCATCTCCCTCTGCTTTCCCCACAAAGCGGGGCGAGAAGAGGGCAGGTAGATGAGTGGGGTCAAACCGTACTGTGCAAACCAAAATGAAAGTTTTACGACCGTTGAAGGTATAGCAGGCAGGAGGCAGTCGGCAGGGGTGACTGCCTCCTGCCTGCGGATTTACGGTTCGAGCACATTCCACCGCCACGCGGTGGGGGGCATCGGTATGCCTTTGAGAAACAGCAGGTAGGGATCGTATCCGGCGCGCGCCAGCGCGTTCCAATCGGTGAAAGGTTTCAATTTGCTTTCGGGGTACACCTCGCGCATGGCTTGATACCAGGTCAAGCCGTGAGTTTTTTGATAGTGCCAGTACTCGGCGCCGAGTTTGTTGGTCTTCCAATCCAGGTCTTCGCTATCGTTTGCCGAGATGCGTTCCCAACCGTACTGGCGCGCGAGTTCGGTGAAATCCACGTAAAAGCCACGGGGGATAGGTTTACGCGTGCCGCCTTCGCCTCTGCCCACAATCCAGCGCGCGCGGTAACTGAAATCCCACGGCGCATCTTTGAGCGGCTCGCCCTGAGTCCCATCTTGCGCGGCAGTGCGCAGGTACACGCGCCAGTACGTTTCACCGTGTTGATCCTCACGCACCACTTCGAGTCCATTGCTGATGCGCGCGTCACTATAGTCGAGGCGAGTATCCACGGCGCGTCCGGATTTGTGCCACGACAGCGTGTCACAGGTATTGTCGCAACGATAATCGAGGGGCCGCAACAGATCGGAGACGATGGCGAGAAAATCGTACCCCACTTCTTGTTTGACGCGCGCTTGTAGAGCAAGGAGCGAGTCGGCGACGCGGCTGTTGACCTTGCTCAAGCCCGATTCAAGACGCATCGTCGTGATGCGGCGTAACTCGTACGGGTGTTCACTGCCCGGCGGCGCAAAATCAGGCTGTTCTTGATAAAGCGTGTTGCCGTTGGTCAACTCGCCCGCGCTGACAATGCCTTCGCGCGACCAGATGACCGAGAGGGCGATTGTCGGACCATTTTCGACGCGGCGCGGTATGCCGCCTTTCGCAGGAATGATGTAGATGGGTTGACGCGTGGGGCGCGCCGAGACGAACGCAATCCATTGGCCATCGGGTGACCACGCGGGCGCATCATCCCAGCCAGAAAAGGTGAGGCGACGCGTGTGGCGTAACGCGTTATGCACAAAATCCGCCACGTAGATCGCGCGCTGTCCATCGCGATCGGATACGAACGCGAGTTTGGTTCCGTCGGGTGACCAAGCGGGGGAATGCTCATCGAATTTGTTCTGGCTGAGGTTGATCGCCTGACACGCGGCTTTACAATCCGCCGCGATGATGAAGATTTGCTTGGTGCCGGTACGCCAACTGGTGAACGCAATCCACTTGCCATCGGGTGACCAGGCCGGCGCAAAATCGTGTGCCTTTTCGTTCTCGGTCAAGTTGATAGCCTGAGTGCCATTGGCGTTCATCACCCAGATATCCAGATCGCCGCGCACATATGCTTCGAACGCGAGGCGCGTACCGTCGGGAGACCACACCGGCGCGCCGCTGTAAACCAGTCCGCGCGTGAGGCGCGTCGCGTGACCATTGCCATCGGTTGCCAGTGTGTAGATGTTCCACGTGCCGTCGCGCTTGCTGCGAAACGCCAGCGTTTTACCGTCGGGCGAGATGGCTGGATCGCGCGCGGGAGTGTACTGCACGGCGAGTTGTTGCCACGCGTGTTGGTTCGGATCCGCAGCAAAAAGTGTCCATGTGCCACCACTTTCAGCAGAGACGATGAGGCGACCGGTGGGACTGGAGATGAGAGGTTGAGGATTGGAGAGGGAAAGAGGCGACGCGGGGGTATATTCCGAATCGGTAGTCACTCTGGAATCCTCAGCGGCGAAAAGGTCAGGGAACGACGGTGGGACAAAGATGAGGAGAGCGAATGCAATCACACTGGCTATGAGTCTAAGCAGACGGGTCACAGTTGAGAGAATCCTTGCTATGGTTTACAAGACCCGAAGGGCGACCTGGCTCCTTCGGGTCTACGGGCAAATTATACTCTAGTTCCCAGCGAGCGTCAAACGAAATTGCAAGTATCGTCACCCAAAATTGACGATTCCCGCGTGTCGCGTTACAATGGCATCCAATTCGAACGGAGATAAGCCGATGCTCCCAGCCACAGCCGACATTGTCATCATTGGCGGCGGATGTATGGGCACGAGTGTTGCCTACTATCTCGCCGAACGCGGCGCCGGTAAAATCGTGCTCGTCGAACGCGAGAAATTTTTGGGAATGGGTTCGACCGGTCGCAATGCGGGTGGTGTCCGCTACCAGTTCTCTACCCAAGTCAACATCCGCCTTTCGATCTTTTCACTCGACGTACTGGCACACTTTGAAGAACTGTTGGGCGTCCCGTCGGGGTATCGCCCGATTGGCTATCTGTTTTTGCTCACCACGCCTGACGAAGTTGCCACGTTTCGCGCCAACGTGGCACTCCAACAGCGCGTTGGGGTCCCATGGGTGCGCTATCTTGATGCCGACGAGATTGCCGCGCTTGTTCCGCTGGTCAATCTGGAAGGTGTTTTGGGTGGAACATTTTGCCCGCGCGATGGCCTGGCAGACCCCAACAGCGTGACGCAGGGATTTGCCAGAGGCGCGCGCGCGCGTGGTGTGCAGATTGAAACAGACACCACCGTTGTGGCGATTCACACCGAACACGGACGTGTCGCCGGCGTGGTGACGAATCGTGGCACGATCGCCACGCGCACACTGGTCAATTGCGCGGGTCCCTGGGCAGCGCGTATCGGCGCGATGGCAGGTGTGGACATTCCGATTGTGCCGTTGCGCCGCCAGTTCTTCACCACCGACGCTTTGCCGCAAATTCCCCGCGACCATCCGATGACCATCGAGTTTGCCACCTCGTTGTACTTTCATCCCGAAGGTGCCGGCTTGTTGATTGGAATGTCCAACCCCGATGAAAAACCGGGGGAATCGTGTGCGATTGATGAAGAGTTTCACCTCAAGACACTCGAGCGCGCGCTGTACCGTCTGCCCCTGCTGGAGCATGCGCGTGTCACCAGCCAGATCGCCGGGCTGTACGAAGTGACGCCCGATGCTCATCCAATTCTGTCGCACGCGCGCGCGCTGGAAGGATTTTACATCGCCGCCGGTTTTTCCGGGCACGGTTTTCAACACTCGCCGGCGGCTGGCAAAGTGATGAGCGAACTCATCCTCGATGGACGCGCTACGACCATTGATATTTCGATGCTCGATCTGGAACGTTTTGCAGAAGGACGCCTCGTCCGCGAGGTCAATGTGGTCTAGTGCCCTTTCACATAATTCAGACTCATCGGGTTGTGCTGCGACAGGCAGACGCATCCTCTTGAGGAGGCAGTGCCCCACCCCCTTGCCCCCTCCCCGTTGCGCCAAGCGCAACGGGGAGGGGGAGGTAAAGGAGGGGGTTGGTGGCGGGCGGCGAAGCCGCCCGCCACCAACCCCCTCACTCCCCCTGCTCTTCCCGCTTTGCGGGGAGAGCCGGGGGCAAGGGGATGAGTGGAGTTGTTCCCGTAGGGGCGAAAGATTTTTCGTCAGTACAACGGCGAAATTCAGGCTCAGCCAGCGGCTTGCATTAGCCGTCGGTTTCCAACTGACCGCGAGCAATGCCCGGGGCTGGTGACACCAACGAGGTATTTTCGGTGTTGGGCGCACGCGCCCGCCACGACGGATGAAAAGATCCACCAAGAACACGAAGAGACACGAAGATTTTTTCTTCGTGTTCCTTCGTGACCTTTGTGGACAAATGTATTTTCGAAGGAGTTGCTCATGGGCGTAATCGCCCGCCACGACGGATGAAAATATCCACCAAGAACACGAAGATACACGAAGATTTTTCTTCGTGTTCCTTCGTGACCT
>DAOTYB010000142.1:0-6487 GCA_034435315.1 Anaerolineae bacterium
CGACAATCCAAGTAGGCATGGCCCCCTCCGTAGGAATGATATTTCGCCCTTCCCACTATAGCAGAAATTCCGTGTGGGTTCAAATTACGTTATAGCACTTGCCAAAGTCCAGTCTCGTATACAACACGGTAATTGCCGACGCGCAACTTGTAGAATCCTACAAGGTCACCTGTGAGTGGCTCGGGGTGAATCTCGTCCAAGTTAGCTGCAAGCCAACGAATACGCTCGATGATTCGGTGAACGAGTGGCTTATCTAAACGCTCGAGCTCACGCGCCGCTGTCTGGATAATCCGAATCTGATACATTAGTGGTTACCCCAAGCCCAGTCGCTGCACCACATCCTCAAACGATTCGCCGCGTTCGCCTGCGGCAATCGCTTTTTTCTGACGCAATAATCTCGCGCGGACCGATTGGCGAAGTTCCAATCCTTCATCTGGATCGCCAATCAACTCGAGCAATTTTTCCTCAACGATTGTTGCGAGCATTTGTTTGAATTCCTGTTTGCTCATCTGAGCAATCGTGGCATCCATATCAACCCTCCAATGACCAGCAATTATTTGCTTTTTTCCAACCGCGCGATGCTCGCGACCGCGTCACCCTCCTTCAACTTCATCACTTCGCTTTCCTTCGACGTGCGCTTGCTCCGGGGCAAGTTGGCGACGCGCGCGCGCAAGACGTGCCCACTCGTCGCGATGATCGTCACGTCGTCGTCTTCGTTCACCACGCGCGCTGCTGCGATGACGCCCGCGCGCGCGGGATCGCGTCCCAGCGTCAAGACGCCCTTGGTGTAACGATTCTGCACCGCGTACTCTTTGATGGGTGTGCGCTTGCCGTACCCTTTCGTTGTGACGATGAGCAAAAAGCCATCGGGCTGCACCACATCCATTGACGCGACCCTGTCCCCCTCATTCAACTTGATGCCGTACACACCGCCTGCCGCGCGCCCTTGCACCGGCACATCCTCTTCTTTGCACCGCATCGCTTGCCCTTGCTCCGTGACGAAAATCAGTTCGCCGTTGCCATCCGTGAGGCGCGCCCAGCCCAGTTCGTCCCCTTCATTCAGATTGATCGCGGTCACCCCCGACGCGCGAATCCCATCGAATTCCGCGAGCGGCGTGCGCTTGACACGCCCTTGCACGGTTGCCATCGTCAAAAACTCGGCGGCGGAAAAATCGGGGACGGCGACCGCCGATGTGACGCGCTCGTTCTCCTCGAACGACAAAAAGTTGTTGAGCGGCAAACCTTTTGGCGTGCGTTCGACATCGGGCGCTTGATGCGCGCGCAAGGGGTACGCCTTGCCCTTGTTCGTGAAGATGAGCAAGGTGTCGCGCGTGTTCGCGGGGAAGAGGTATTGCACCGCGTCTTCCTCGCGCGTTTGCACACTCTTTGACCCTGTGGCGGTGCGGCGCACCGACGTCAGCGGCACGCGCGAAATGTAGCCGCGCTGCGTGATGGAAACCAGCACCGCTTGATCTTGCACCAGGTCTTCGGCTTTGAATTCGGTGGGTGTTTCCGCGCCACCTTCCAAAATGTGCGTGCGTCGCGCATCGCCAAAGCGTTTTTTCAAATCGGTCAGTTCATCGGCGATGACGCCCAGAATTTTCTTGGGATGCTTGAGCAAATCTTCGAGGTATTTGATTTGCTGTTTGACCTGCGCCAGTTCCTCTTCGATCTTTTTGCGTTCCAGCGCGGCGAGTCGGCGCAGTTGCATATCGAGAATCGCTTGCGCTTGCACTTCGGTCAACTTGAACCGTTTGATGAGACGTTCCTTCGCCGTGTCCGCATCGGGCGATTGGCGAATCGTCTTGATCACTTCGTCGAGATAATCGAGCGCGATCTTCAACCCTTCGAGGATGTGTTCGCGCGCGCGCGCTTTGTCCAAATCGAACTGTGTGCGGCGCGTGATGACTTGCTGCCGATGTTGCACGTACAACTGCAACATCCGTTTCAGCGACAACACTTTGGGCTCGCCGTCCACGAGCGCGAGCATATTGATCGAAAAACCGGATTGCAGCGCGGTGTACTTGAGCAACTGATTGATGACCGGTTGCGGATCGGCGCCGCGTTTTAATTCGACGATGATGCTCATCCCTTGCCGATCTGATTCGTCGCGCAGGTCGGCGATGTCTTCGATTTTGTGATCGCGCACGAGGTCAGCGATGCGTTCGATGAGCGACGCCTTGTTGACTTGATACGGCAATTCGGTGATGACGATGCGCGACTTGCCGCCGCCGGCTTCTTCGGTGTGAATCTTGCCGCGCAGGATGATGCGCCCGTTGCCGGTGGCATACGCTTGCTTGATGCCTTCGCGGCCGAGGATGATGCCCGCCGTCGGAAAATCGGGACCGTGAATGAATCGCATCAAGTCGTCCACTTCTACATCGTCAATCTTGTCCCAGTGTTCGATGAGGTATTTGATGGCGTCCACGAGTTCGTTCAAGTTGTGCGGCGGGATGTTCGTCGCCATACCGACCGCGATGCCGGCGGTGCCGTTGAGCAACAGGTTCGGCACTTTGGCGGGCAGGACGCGCGGCTCTTTCAACGTGCCATCGAAATTTTCGCCAAAGTCAACCGTGTCGCGATCAATATCGAGCAACAGTTCTTCTGCAAGTTCAGTGAGGCGCGCTTCGGTGTAGCGCATCGCCGCAGGCGGATCCGCGTCAATCGAACCAAAGTTGCCCTGTCCGTCAATCAGCGGATAGCGCATCGTAAAATCCTGCGCCATACGCACGAGCGCGTCGTACACGGCTTGATCGCCGTGCGGGTGGTAGCGCCCCAGCACATCGCCGACGATGCGCGCGCATTTTTTGTACGCGGCGTTGTGTCGCAGACCCATCTCGCCCATCGCGTAGAGGATGCGACGTTGGACGGGCTTGAGTCCATCGCGCACATCGGGGAGTGCGCGCGCGGTGATGACGGACATCGCGTAATCGAGGTACGCGTTCCGCATCTCAGTGGCAATTTCGATGGGTTTGATGTTGCCGATGAGTGATTTTGCTTCTGCCATGAACGATTCTCCTGCGATTGGCTTGCGCCTATTATATCCCATTCCGAACAAAATTGCTACTCGCAAAGGAATGCCAAAAGACACAGGACGCGCGCGAAGGCGCGGCGCGAGCGAGATTCAGCAAAGTAGTTGTGCATGGGCGCGTGCGCCCGCCACGACGGATGAAAATATCCACCAAGAACACGAAGATACACGAAGATTTTTTCTTCGTGTTCCTTCGTGCCCTTCGTGGACAAACGTATTTTCGAAGAAGTTGTTCATGAGCGCACGTGCCCGCTACGACAGATGAAAAGTACTTTCGCGTTCTTTCGCGCCCTTTCGCGTTCTTTCGAAGGAGATTGAAATGTGCGGGAGGTGCGGCAGACGCATCACAACGAGCGTGCGCGCGCGAGAGGAACGGTTACTTGCTGGCGCAATCGTACAACTGCTGTCCGCCCAGGCTGGGATTCGGCTGGCGCGGCGGCGGGAACACGATCGGCTTGCAGTTGTTTCTGAGCCAGCGCGACAATTCCGGTTGTTGTCCCCACTCTGGCGGCATAAGGAAGAAACGCACCTCGCCGTTCGCGATGCGCGCCGCGAGTTGCTCCGTCGTCAAAATGCGGTCGCCGCCACTAAAGCCACCGAGTGCCATCACTGGTTCGCCAGTCGTGAGGATGATGGGCGCGGCAATCTGCGCGCTGGTTGTCGCAACGAGGAATCGCGCGCCGCCACGATGCGCTTGCAAATAATCGGTCAGCCGCTTGTCGGTAGGCAGATTCTTGCCACGATGAGGTCGGTCAAGTAATTCGGGTTCAGCAAAGGGCAAGCCGGTATCTGCACCGAGCAGAGGAGTGATAGACCAGATGGTTGGAGCAATGAGCAATGTGAAAAGGCAAACGCCAAAAGACACAACGCGCAAGACCGGTACGAATCTGGCAATCATCAATCCAGCAATACCGATGAGCGTCATACCCAAAATCGCCGGCGTGAGCCATTTGCTCCAATCGGTAAAGTGCTGAAGCATCGCGACTTGTGCCAGCGCAGCGATGGAAATCGCGAACGGCAACACAAGCCCGCGCCAGCGATGCTGGTTGTAGGCGCGCCACATCACCACAACGCCCGCGCCAACGAGCGCGGCAATCGCCGGCGCCATCATCTCCAGATAGTAGCGATGGAACAAGCCGGCGAAACTGAAAAAGATGATTTGCGGGATGAGCCAAAGACTCCAGAGGAGTAAAGCGTGAAGCGTGAAACGTGATGTGTATTGCGTGAAACGTGATGCGTATTGCGTGAAACGTGATGCGTATTGCGTGTTGCGTAATTCGAGTGTGGTGACGATCATTCCTAACAAGGCAAGTGGCAAGAGCCAACTGATCTGCCCGGCAAGTTGTTGATTGAACAAGCGCAAAATACCGGGTGCGCCGGTTTCGTTCATCGGCGCTGGCGCGTTCGGTGGATTGGGCGGCAGCGGATTTGGCGGACGCGGCGGTGGGTTAGGCACATTGCCGGGCGAATTGGGTGGTGGCGGTTGCGCGACGCGCGGACCCGCTGGCGGCGCGCGGCGCAAACCCAGCCACTCGGCAATCGCGCCGAGACGCGCGATGCCATTGTGCCCAACAACCAATTCCATCATCGTGTTGTTCCGGCTGCTGCCGGCGTACGGACGCTGGTCGGCTGGCGTCAAATCGAAAACAGCGATCCACGCGCACGAGACGACAACGAGCACGATCGTCGCGAGCGCGAGATGCGCGAGGCGCGAGTACCAGCGCGTTCGCGCGGCGATGAGGTACGTCAGCCAGAACGCCGGCAGCACCATATACGCCTGTAGCATCTTGATATTGAAACCGATGCCAACGAAAAGCGCGCCAACGAGCAGCCAGCGCAATTTGCCACGCTCGATGGCGATGCTCACTGCCCACGCCGCGAAAAGCGATGCGAAGACGAGTTGGCTATCCATCGTGTTGTTGCGATTCGCCGCGACGCTGATGGGTGTGACGGCGAGCACGAGCGCGGCGACGAGTCCCGCGCCTGCGCCGAACACGCGCGCAACAAGATGATAGAGCAGCGCGACCGAGAGGACACCTGCAAGTGCTTGTGGTAGCAGCAGCGCGAATCCGTTGAATCCGAAAATCGTCGCGCTCAATGCTTGCACCCACAAACCGAGCGGCGGCTTGTCCACTGACACGAACCCGCCGGGGTCGAACGACGCGTAGAACAAGTTGTGCCAACTCGTCAACATACTTTGCACGGTCGCGGCGTAGTACAGATTTGCAAAGCCTGCCTCGTCGAGGCGGAAGAAATGCAAAACCAGCGCGAGCAGCAAAATCGCGCTCAGCGCGATTCGCTCAAAGATGATTCTGCGCTTGGCAGGCGTGAACAGTTCGTACAAAAAACATACGACGCGACTCATCTTTTCGGATGTTGCTTGAAAAATTCCCACATCACCTTCGTCGCAGAAATTTCTTGCGTCGGTGGATCACCCCCCAGCCAGCTTTTGCCGCCGGGCCACGTGTGCCCTTCGCCCTTGATGGCGTACAACTCGACAGCAGTGCCATCCGCGCAATTCGTGTACGTGTCGTGGATGATGTTGCCGCGCTCGTCGCGTTGGGGAGTTGGCGCGCACCGATTGTGTTGCGCCCAAAAGTTCATCGCGTACGCCACCGACTTGTCTTCGCGCGGATGCGGATCGGCTTGAACGATGGGCGTGCCGCCTTCGAACAACACGTGTTGATCCGCTGTGCCGTGAAACGCGATCACCGAAATCGGCGCGGTCGGTTTGCACTCGACGTTGAGCGCGCCGGCGACTGGCGCGATTGCCGCGATCTTGTCCGCGAGTTCACACGCGAGTCGGTATGCCATCATTCCGCCGTTCGACATCCCGGTCACATAAATTTGTTTCGGATTGATCGGATGGTCGCGCTCCAATTTTTCGATGAGCGCGCGGATGAATCCCACATCGTCTATGTTGTTGTCGAGCGCGTAGCCGCAGCAATTGCCGGCATTCCACGTCAGCAATTTATCTTCGAGCCGCCCGGTGCCGTCCGGATAAACGACGATGAAATTTCCTTGGTCCGCGAGTGCGTTCATTCCGGACATTTGCGCGGCGTTATGGCGGTTGCCACCTCCACCGTGCAACACGATGATGAGTGGGTAACGCCGCTTGAGCACCAAGGCGGGCGGAAAATGAACGGTGTAGACGCGTGCGCGTCCTGCGTGGGTGAGCGATCCGACGATCTCACTCGGTGTGAAGATGTAGGTGGGACGCGGCGTTGCGCCAATGCCGATACGCGCGCAGGCGGTCGAGAGCAGCACAAGCAGCGTGAATACTACGTAATACGTATTGCGTATGAGTTTCATTTGACCTCTCTATGAATTCTATTTCGCGAACAACTCGCGCGCGTATCGGATCACCGTTTGTGTCAGTTGCTGATCCATCGCTTCGGGGAACATCTGCGGCGGCGATTTGGGATCGTACGTTTGGTTCGGCGGGTAATCGTTCAA
>DAOTYB010000143.1:0-5643 GCA_034435315.1 Anaerolineae bacterium
GTGGTGGTTGGGTCGGTGGTGGCGGTGGTGGTTGGGTCGGTGGTGGCGGTGGTGGTTGGGTCGGTGGTGGCGGTGGCGGCTGTGGTGGCGGTGGCGATGGTGGTTGGGTACGCACGCGCGTCGGCACAGTCTGGCGCGATGGATTTTGTGCCGGAGTTGCCCACGCGCGCGGCACGAACATCGCCAGCACGAAAACGATCAACGCGAGAATCACAACAATCGAACGCGAATTCATCGTCACCTCTCACAACGCAACTGAATCGTCTGATCGCGATCCAGAGCGAACCGAAACACGACTGCGCTACTCTCGAACGCGCTGGGGCGCGGTTGGGCATCACGAAACGCACAGCCGAACGGCAGACGCACGAGACAAGGATGCCTACAAAAGTGTTCTTGCACTGTTACTTGCTATTATATACTCTTACGCGCACTCCTGCAAATACTTGCTCACCGAGTAATGCACAATGCTCATCCAACCAACGCCGAACCGTCTCCTGAGGATCTGTATATCGGTCATGGGCCAACACTAACCAAACCCGCTCGTATGATGTAACGAGAGGCAAAAGATTCTTGGGCACATCTGATGGGCCAACGCCTTGCCGTGGCACCTGACCACGATAGTAATAGTCGAAGGATAATTGTATATACGAAGGATTAAGCAAGATAATATCACGTTGCTCGGCACTCTCCTCCACTACACGTGCTACACTTCGCCAGTCTTCTTGCTCTTGAGCTACTAATGTGTAGCTGGTAAAAGGTACGGTTATCAAAAGTAATCCCATCAGAATACGCATACGATATCGGTGCATAGCAGCTATCACTACTATACCACTTAGTAGATAGGGAAACAGAATCAACGTTTGTCGTTTGAGTCCCAACCCGCGTACCACTGCAGACGCAACTAGAATTGCCACATACAGGATTACCACTGCCAAGAGCCAACCCCATCCTGTCCGAATCTGTTGTAAACGACTGCTCAACTTCCAAACAATGATGCTTGTAGCGCCCAAGAAAGCTAACCCTCCAGAAATAAGTGCAGCATTCAAATAAGAAGATGAAACCGTGATACCCAAGTCAGTGAGTAACCATTGCAGTGGAATGTAGTACCAAACTTGTCCTCCTCTAAACACAAGTTGGGACATAAACGTTTGTGCTTGGGGCGCAAACATCAACAAGACACACACTACTGCAACAAGAGCAATGAAGAGCGTTCTAGGATGTGCCTTGCTACTTTGCCATAGCGGAACAAAAAGAATCATCTGTGCCCCCAAAAGCAGCAAGTGCGAATATGACGTGTACAGCCCAATTCCCATCACTGCAACCCATACGGGCCACGCCAGCCACTGCTTATTACGACGTATTGCCCAAGTATACACCAGGGTAGACGCCAAACCCAGCGTACAAGCCAAAGCGTACATTCGCGCTTCTTGTGAATACCAGATATGCAATGGTGCAAGCGCCAGCAGCCAAGCCGATGCAATGGCTGCCCAGTCTCCTGACCACTCACGAACTAGCCAATATAACAGTGGAATAGCCAGAATGCCCGCCAGTGCTGAAGGGAGACGCAAAAGGAATTCACTTTCCCCCAAATTGATCCAATAATGCATCAATACATAGTATAGTGGCGGATGGGGGTCCCAACGCGCGTTCAGAATATCACTGATACTTGTCCTGGCCATCTGCAATGTCACGACTTCATCCAGCCATAAACTTTTGCGGTCCAGCCAGACCAAGCGCAGGATAGATGCCACAGCTATCGCCGCAAGCAGCAACAATGTAACACGTTCTTTACTCATAAATCACCTTGATAACAATATCACTGTCAAGTAGGAATTCAAACGTCAGTAAGTTGCCATCTATCATATGTGGCGACGGTGAAGCCATCAACAATTTTGCGCGAGGAGGAATAGCTATCTTCAGCAGTACAGGTATATCTTCTGCCCCGGCTTGCTTTTGCATCAAAAGCGTATAGCGCCACTTGCCTTCACCTAATTTCGCAACATCCGGTAGATCATAAGTGAATCGCGTCGTAAGCGATTTTCCATACTCAACCACAAAAAACTGGGCAAAGACCGTCTTGTTTTCCTCCGTCAACGTTACTGCTTGACCATCATCAGCCTGACCACGAAGCAAGTATTCGCCAGGGGTAGGATGCGCTGTTGCCGCTCTTAGTACACTCCCCAAGGGAGTAAGCACGCGAAGATAATTGTAGTAACACCGATGCATCATCATCTCATAAGTCAGGTTGCCTGTGTATGAAAACGAGTGTTGACAACGTACGCCTTCTTGCCAACCTTGATGGGTATACTTTAATGACAAGTCAGCAATGGCGGTTCCATCCGCGTTTAGAGTCACTTGATAGTCAATCCTCTTTTTGACCAAGGGATTAACTTTACCAAAACCAAGATTCGCATTTACCACCATTAAATAGTCTCCCTCACTCTGACGTAGTGCTCCATCCCAACCCAGTTTCGATAATACTCCGGCGGCTTCGGAATGATTCACATATATCATCAGGTGCCGACTAACCAGAGCACGATGCATCGCTATACCAACTTGTAGCCAATCCACGTTTGTACGACCACTTTCAATACGTTCGCGAATTGCAGCTGCAAATTGCCCAACAAAATCTTTGCGTCTTAGCGCCCATTCTAAGGTCACACCATAACTATCTGGATTCCACGCTGCGCGCATCAGCTGACGTACATTGGTGGCTGTCACGGGCTCTGTTATTCCTGACACCTGAATCGGTCCTAACGCCGATAAAAGCATCTCGACCAAGCGTTGATCAAAAGCAATGACACCGTCTACGGACACACCCTGTCCATATTCGTAAAAAGCCGCGGCTTGTCGTGCTGAAGTCGGAAAGTCAGGTGACCAGTTTGCATCGCGGAATAACCACATTTCTGACCACATATATTTGAATAACGGTTCAGGAGGATAAGGATATGATTTGTTCAGGTAATCATCTACAAGATTGGCGTCGAGAAAGTTTAACTCAACGATTTGACCGTTTCGTACTGTCAGTCTGCCTGCAGAACTGATAAACCCACCACCAGGACGCAATTCATCTTCGTTCAATGCCAGTAACAGGTACGTGCGCGGCTGATCGAATCCGCCGAGATGCGGCGCGAGCGTAGCCAGTTGCAAGCCCGCGCGGACGAGCGGTGCGGCGCGTTGCAACGTTTGCACGCGCGAAGCAAGGAGTGGCGAGAGCGCGTCGCTCGGCACCGACGCGAGCGTTTGCTCCGCGCGCGCGGCGCGCGCGGCGGCTTGTTGGACGAGCGGTTGATTCTCCGCAAGGACGCGCAGCACCGCGCCGAGCGTTGCCTCGCGTTCGCCGGAACGCGCGAACGCTTCGCAGAGGAGCGAACCGGCTTCCGCCAGATCATCGCCCGCCGAAAGCAAACGCGGCGCGGCGTCCAAATCATTGCCGAAAATCGGCAGCCAGCGGAACAGTGGCGCGAGCGCGACGAAACCGCCGGCATCGCGGCGCAGCGCGACGAGATCGTCTTGCAGCGCCCACAACGCTTCGCACGTCGGCGCGAGATCGGCTTGCTTTGCCGTTGCGCGCAGTTGATCGAAATGCGTGCGCAGCGCGTTCGCCGTCAGCCCCACGCGCGCAAGCCACAGCGCGCTGATGAGCAGACCTAGCACGATAAGGAGCCAACCGATGCGACGCCGCGTGATCATTGTGTTCCTCGCTGACGTCGCGCGCTACGCGCTTCCCACAGCGCGAGCGCGGTGACCACGCCCCAACCGATGCGTTCGAACCACGCGCCAACAGACAAGCCCATCCCCAACGCAAAGAGCGCAAGCCCAAGCATCGTCGCAACGCGAAAATGCGGTTGCGCCAACATCTCGCGCGTGGATTTTTCGCGCGCGGCGCGCGCAAAGCCGAACAGCGCGAGCAAAAACGCCAGCCCGCTGATCCACAATGTAGCGGAGAGAACGCTGAACCAGTCAATCACAAGTCACGTCAACCAATGAGCAAATGACGAAGGACGAAGGACAAATGAACAATCCAACGATCCAACAATCCAACGATTCAACGATGCAACGACCCAACGATTCAACGATTCAACAACCCAACGACTCGGGAAACGACGACGGAGATTGCGCCTCCAGAACGCCGAACCACTCGTACCATTTTTGTAATCGTCCCGATTGCGCCTGGTCGTACAAGCCGGCAACCAAGCCGAGCAACAACCAAAACATAAAGCCGGGTTTTGCGCCGAACGTCACCGCGTCCGTCATCCCGTAAACAAGGTGCGCGAGGAGCGCCGCGCCGAGTCCCAGCACAACTGCGCGGATGAAAAAAGTGTCCGGCATCAAGGCGCGCGCGCGCGTCCACACCGCGCCCAGCATCATCGCCGCGCCAAAGTAGAGCGCGACAAACGCGATCAAACCGGGCGCGCCCAAATCGAGTCCGGCTTGGAGAAATTCGTTGTGCGCGTGAGCAATGTCCACATCGGGTCCGATGAGGAAGAGCGGATACAAAACGTGGACGACGCGACGAAAGGTGTTCATTCCCATCCCAGTGAACGCGAAATCTTCGATGCCGTAGATTGCGCGCGACCAGATTTCAAGACGACCTTCCAACGTGTCAATCGCCGATTCGACAGAGAGTGCGCCGCTATCCTCGATAGTAGGCGTCAGGGTGTTGAAACGCAGGAACACGATTGCCGCGACGAGAATCGCCACGCTGCCGATCGTCAGGACGATGCGCCAACGCCACGGCATGACAAAAAATAGAATTGCTGCGAATGCGCTGAACAAACCCAGATAGCCGCCGCGCGATTGCGTCAGCACGAGAATCGCGAACGTGAACAGAGTCGCGCCGACAAGCGCGACAAGCGCGAGCATCGTCTTGCGCGCGCCGAGTATTTCGCTGACGACGTGACGGCGTCGCCAGAGCGCGACGACGAGCATCGTCAGCAAAGGAATACCCCACACGAGCGCGCCGGCAAGTTCGTTGGGAGAGACGCCACCAGGGGCGCCTGGCAAACCGATGAGGCGCGGCGTCAGTTGCGCGACGAGCGAACCGATGAGCGGAATTTTCGCGCCCCATTTCACCGTCAGCAGCGCGAATCCTGCCATTCCCACCGTTAGCGCGCTGAGGAGGAGCGCTGCACCCCACCATCCCTTGAAATGATGCGCCTCTCGCACTGTGGCGAAGAAAACACCAAACGCCAAAACCATTCCGGTGATCTTGGGAAAACTTTGCGCGAAATCGTACGTGGCATACAGACTCACCAGCACCATCACGGCGAGGAGCAGCAGCGCGGGGTTGAGCGGCGTACGGCGCAACGGGTCGCGGCGCGCGAGAATGCCGATCATCCACACACCGGGAATGATGAGCATCGCAAACGAACGCGCGACGGTGGGAAAAATCAGGAACGGCGCGGCTAGCGCGATCCAGACCCAGTGCCACTGATCAAGCCATCGAAGAATTCGCACGCGACCTCACAAAAGAGAAGAGGGAGAAAGGGAGAAGATACTCTCCCACACTCTCCCTCTCTCACCCACACAGCACAGACGCCATATCAGGGAACAAGAATCTGTTCGCCCTCGGAAAGTCCAGACACGATTTCGGTATGCGTAGAACCATTGGCGCCGACTTGCACAGGAACGCGCTCCCAG
>DAOTYB010000144.1:0-32895 GCA_034435315.1 Anaerolineae bacterium
TCCGCTCGCACGATCTTGATGGAGAAACCGAAAAAGACCACTGCCAAGGTGAGTAACGGGATAGCGACCAAGCACTCCTGCCGATTGGCGGGGGTGATTAGAAACATAACGGGCAGTTGCGCCCACCGGCACACCAGCGTATGGACTTTGTAGCCCACACCGAGCCCTTCCAGGGCTTGGGAAAACTCCAGCTCGCCTCGGGGTCGTCGTGAAGCCACGTCCGTTGGGTCGTGGCATCCATAATCATGTCTGTGCCTTGAATCACCGCCAAACGGATGAGTTGCCAGACCATTCCGACGAAGAAAAACCAGAAGGGGAGGATGCCCAAAGCCCGTCGCCGTTCCCAATACGGTCAAGTCATCTCTCCCGAATTACCGAATACTCTCCACCTACTTGGATGCGGTAAAGAACTACCCGTGTGAGCTCTCCCCCTCTGTGCGATGGAGACGAAATGACGGCTAACGAAATCACCCTACCCGAAGACCGCTGCTTTGGTCCCGACGCGCGGCAAAAAGAAATTGCGATGCAACTGTACGCGCACATCAAAGACTTGCCGCTGATTTGTCCGCACGGTCACGTGGATCCGCGAATGTTTGCTGATCCGAACTATTCGTTCGGTTCGCCTGCCGATTTGCTCATCATTCCCGATCACTATGTTTTTCGGATGTTGTACTCGCAGGGCATTCCGCTCGAAGCACTGGGCGTGCCGCGCGTGGATGGTGGCGAGGTCGAGCGCGATCATCGCAAAATCTGGCAGACGTTCGCGGACAATTTCTATCTCTTTCGCGGCACACCGACCGGCGTGTGGCTAGCGTACGAATTGCGCATCGTCTTTGGCATCACGCGGCAACTCACCTCCGAGACCGCGCAGGAGATTTACGACGAAATCGCCGCGAAACTCGCGACGCCAGCGTTTCGTCCGCGCGCGCTCTTTGAGCGATTCAACATCGAGGTTCTTGCGACCACCGATGCGGCAACCGATCCGCTCGAACATCATCGCGCGATACGCGCGTCCGGCTGGCGCGGGCGCATCATTCCGACGTTTCGACCGGATGGCGTCATCAATCTCGACGTGCCCAACTGGCGCCAGAACATTGACGCGCTGAGTGCCGCGAGTGGCATCACCATCTCCAATCTCCAATCTCTAATCTCCGCCCTAGAGAACCGCCGCGCGTATTTCAAACAACTCGGCGCCACCGCGACCGACCACGCCGCGCTCACACCGTACACGAACGAACTGAGCGCGCACGAAGCCGACGCGATTTTGCAGCGCGCGCTGCGCGGTCAAGCATCGGCGGACGATGCGCGGCAATTCACCGGGCATATGTTGATGGAGATGGCGCGGATGAGTATCGAAGATGGATTAGTGATGCAACTGCATCCCGGTTCATTCCGCAATCACAATGATTTCATCTTTCGACGCTTTGGCGCGGACAAAGGTTGCGATATTCCTGTGCCGACAGAGTACACGCGCAACTTGCGTCCGCTGCTGAACAAGTACGGCAACGATCCGCGCCTCACGCTGATTTTGTTCACGCTCGACGAGACGACGTACGCGCGCGAACTCGCGCCGCTCGCCGGGCATTACCCGGCGGTGAAACTGGGACCACCGTGGTGGTTTCACGATAGTTTGAATGGGATGGCGCGCTTTTTCGATGCGGTGATGGAGACCGCCGGCATTTACAACACAGTCGGCTTTAACGACGACACGCGCGCGTTCCCTTCGATTCCCGCGCGGCACGATGTGTGGCGGCGCGCGAGCGTGAACTGGCTGGCGAGCCTGGTCGTGCGCGGCTTGATTGGAATGGACGAGGCAACCGAGATGGCGCGCGCGCTGGCGTACGATCTGGCCAAGCGCGCGTACAAGGTGTGAGGAGGGGACGGAGGACGAAGTTGATTGCGGCTTTGCCGCGCTATGCCGGACCCAATTGCTCCAGGCGTTCGCAGAGGAGCAGTGTGGACAAGAGCGCGAGTTCGCGGCGCGGTGCCAACGCTGGGGATTTCATATGGCGCAAGCGTAGCACGTTGAGCGTCGCCATCAGCAAACTGGTGAGGTATTCGCGCTGCGCGTCCTTGACGGGCTGCCAGTCCAGGAGCGACCACGCCTGAGTACGCAATCCTGCGATTACTTCGCCGGTTTTGCGCACGCGCGGGGGCAATGTCTGGGGCAAGGAAAATGTTTGGTGTGGATGCCAGTCTATCAACGCGCTTTCAAAAATGACAAAATCGGACGGTGTTATCTCGCCTATCAGGCGATATTTGAGGTCTGTTTCGAGGACGACGAAATCACGGAGAATGTGGCTGGGATAGGTACGATAAAAATCAATCAGCCAGCATTCTCCGTGTTCGTTGATGAGGATGTTATCCGCGTGCAAGTCACCGTGCGTAATACAAGTCGCAACCGGCATCCACGCTGCCCTTTCGTCCTTCAACCACATCAACGGATTGGGATACTCGCCGGCAAGTGGCGCGAGCGTCACGCGCGGCGCCGTCCAATCTATTGCAGGATGCAGTGCTTGAATCTCACTCGGAATGCGTTGCGGTTTGTCTTTCAGGTCGAACGCTTCGAGGTAGGAATCACGCAAATTGGCATAGCGCGCGGCTTTGTGGCTACGATACCACGGCGCGCAGGTTTCTTTGAACAAATGTGTCAGCGCGCGCACAATCTCGGACGCCGATTTGGATGCGAAGAATTCTTTCAGATTCTTCGATTCGCCCCCCAGATTGAGCGTGTAGAGCAAGCCCCCCAGATCGCGCGTGTAAAATGCATCGAGTTGTGTCGTGCAATTGCCAGTCAGAAAAAGTCTGACGTGTTTCTGATAATTTTGTGCTTCTCGCTCGACCTTGTTTCGCAACCCAATTTTTATCACCACGGGACGCGGGAGACCCTGCGAGTAGGTTGGGCGCGCGCGTAACACCGCAGCACCGCTCAAACCCTCTGCCACACGATCCAGCATGACATTTTTGGCATCCCGAAACATTTTGCGGATGAGATCGAACACCTGTGGCAACAGCACGTCGCGCGGTATCTGGGTGTCGTCGGTTTGTTTGATGTACTCGATACAGCGTTCCAGTTGTTGTGCGGAATTGGCAAGGAATTCCAGATCAAAGTTGATAGGGATTTTGGTGGCAAAGATCTCTTGTATCTTTGTTTGTAGTTCACCATAGTCTGGTGTTTTCTCGACAGAGAAGCAGTTGTCTCCAGCCGTTTGCAACGTTTTCAAAAGTGTGTAATCGCCATGACGTGTAATCACGATGGTAGGTAGCAACTCGCACAAGTGCATTTGTTTTATCTTTTGCAACAAACCTGAAACTTGCTGCTTGTCCGGTGACAAGTCGGAGCAGGCATCAATAACAACCAGGTGAAAATACTCTTTTTGTAAATAATTGATTGCTGCCACATACGAAGCCGCATGTACGACGAGGTAATCGGCATCCCAGAGTTGGCGGATGAGCGTCTGAGCGTCCCTGTACTTCACCAAAAGGATTCGTCGTTGCCTAACCTGGACTCGCATTTTCTCTAACCACAACGCCACCTGTCCTGCAAAGATTGGCAGCAACCGCTCATCGTTTTCATCGAACGCCCACGTGCGTTCCAGATTGTCCAGGCACAGCACACCCAGCGTGCTGGAACGACCGATTAATGGAACGGCAATCGTCGAACGTGGTTTGAATCCTGTCACCAGATCAACAAATCGTTTTTCCTGAAAAGTGTCTGGCACATTCCGCAACGCGCCTTCGACATAGACCTGACCGGCGATGCCTTCTCCCGGACGCAAATGAGGAACCTGTGTATTTTCAGGCAAGCCGTGTTGGGCATCCATTCGCAAAACGCCTTCGTCCGGGTAATAGATCCAAATCGAACCGACGTGAGCGTGTTCCTGAAATGCTTTGAGCGCGCTAGCCAGGACATGGTGCAATACCTCCTGGAACGAACCGGTCGCGCGCATCAATTGTTCGATGACACTGTGCAGATGTTCCAAATTGCTGGTATGTCGTTCGGTTTGTTGTTGCAATTGTTGGAACTCGTTGCGATTTTTCAGCGCATTCGCCGCATGATGCAAATAGCCAACCAGTTCAAGAATCTGGTGCTGTCGCTCCCGAAAATCCTTCCGAGTCACCAGATTTTCGACGCACAGCAGACCCAGCGTTTCACCTTGCGTTGTGCGTACTGGCACTAAGAGCGTGATATTTGACCCTGCCATTTGCCACCAGTACTCGTGCGGCGTGTGCAAATCGTCTAAACGAGGCGCTGCTCTGCTGGCTGAGGTCGCGTTGTGAGAGCAAGCGAATAAACGCAGTTCGTCGCGCAGTTGATCCAGTTCGTACAGGAAAAAAGTTTGATGAGGATAGGCGCGCTGGAGCCCATACATCAATTGTTCGAGCGCGTCGTGATAGGTCGGCATCGAATACATTGCGCTCACCGCTGCGGTCATAATGCGCGAGCGTCGCTCCAGATCGTCTCCGCGCGCGTGTTCAAGAAAATCTATGGCGCGCTTCCATTCTCCCGCCGCGAGGAAAATTTGCCCCACCCGTTCCGGCGTCAATGCTCGTTCGAGCCAGCGATGGTGTAATGGACTTTTGATGCGATACCCATCCGTCTGCCATACCACAAACCCCAGCGTTTCCAGAGGGTCGGGTTCATTGTGGCTTAAGGCGAGGCGTGCCGAAACCGGCTTGCCCTGTAGCAGGTCAAGCGTCGCTTGCAACAGACGTGGATTGCTCTCCAGTTCGCGCAAACTCTCGGCGAGAGGTCCAGCAGTGACCGATTGGAGCCATTGTTCGAGCGCTTGCTGAACGACCGCGCGCGTGACCCGTTTACGTTCACCCACCTGACGGCAACACGCCGCGGCAATCTGGTTGACGAGATAACGATCACCACACGTTTGCTCAAAAATGTACTCGAGCGCGTCAGAGGTGGGTTGCGCGCCGCGCGCGCGCAGCACCTGGGTGACCAGTTCCGTTGTTTCTCTTGGATTCAGCGTGCCGATGCTCACCAGTTCGCTGATATTTTCGAACGGGGAAGTGGGACCTAACGCCAGGTGCGCTAAACTGTTCGAAGCGCAGACCACAGCGAGGAAACGCCATTCGTCCATCCGGGTCTCGTACACGGCACGCAAAATGCGTAGCAATTCGCTGATACACGCTGGCGGTACGGCTTCACGTTCCAGATCATCTACGAACAAGATGGTGTTGCGGTACGTCCGTTCAGGGAGACGTTCCAGAAAACGCTCCAGGTCTGCTGGTGTGTGTATGCTGGCGCGTGGGAGCGATAAATCGAACGATTGGCGCGCGTCCGCGATGATCAAATCGCGGAGCGCGCGCAGAAACGTGGTGTGCGACGATGTACGAATATCCCACAGACTGATGTACAAGCCAAAATAATCCAGTTGTTCGACCACCGCGCGACGCGCCGCGCGCATCAGGGAACTTTTGTCCTGATGCCGCGCGCCGATGAACGTGCAACACTTGCCGTGTTGAAGCGAGCGGAGAATTGCCTCAATCTCTCGCGTCCCTCCTACCAGTGGGTTATCCCGCTTGCCACGCGGCGTAATCAAGTGTAATCGCGTCATCTCAACACCCACTCGCACAGGACCAGTCCTTCGTCCTTCGTCGTTCGTCCTTCGCCCTTCGTCCTTCGTCTTTCGTCAGCGTGCCGTCGCGGTGGCTTCACGCCGTGCCTGCTCGAACATGTAATCTAACTCATAGTGATCTGCCAGCATCCGGGCAAAGAGTGGCAGCCGAAAACTGTATTGCTTGCCCTCTTGTTTGAAAATGTTTGCCACCACCAGATTACGACACGCTTCGTCCAGTTGATCAAGACGCAAAAATAGACGCCGCCGACTGAGTTGCGCCTCTACATCGCGCAGCGTAAAACTTTGCCACAGGTTGTCCTTGGCATCTACCACTGCAAAGACGATGGCGCGTTCGAGTGGTAGCGCATTCTTCATAAAGTTGTAAAGAATCAAATCACGTAATCGGTCGTCGCGATGAACCACAGGAAAATCTGCTATGGTAATCGTATCGGTACCTTGACGATCCACCTGTTCGATGAAAATCTGGCAATAGAACTGAACCAGATTGGGCAACCCAGCGGTCTCTTGATACACCCGCGATACAATCTCTTCGCGTGTCTCTAACTTGATGCGTAAATGCTCCAAAGGAGAACAAATCATTTTCTCGACCTCACTGTGTTCCAGAGGACCAAGAAAGAGTGGCTCGCCAAAATTAAAGAGCGGATGCTCTTGATCGTTTGCCACGTTGCGCAGGTTGCGAAAGCCCGCAATGATAAAACGCGCGCGCTTTTCACTGGAAGCGCGTCGCAACACATCGAACATTTCCAGATGGTTACTGTGATTCAATAACCGATCAATTTCATCGAGCAGAAAAGTGACACGCCCACCCTGCTCACTCGCGAGATAGTCGAACAGTTTTGACAGTTGACGCAGTGACTGACTGCGCCGATCGAAAAACTTTTTGAGCGCATCGGGAATAAGACGGCTGATGATCTCACGATACAAGTCATCGGGCGTTTCTAGCACGCTACAATCCAGATACAGATGACGGCGGCGGTTCTCGGTGGGCGGATCGGCACGATCAAGCAGGCGTTCGATTTCGCGCAGGAGCGAGGTTTTACCGATGCGGCGAATGCCCACGACAAAAAAATTTGTGTCTGTGCGCGTTTGAATCCGCTTGATATATTTATCGCGTCCAAAAAAACGGTTACCGCTCACCGCGCGGCTGGTTTCGTAGGGCGAGAGATCTGCGCGGGACATTTGCTTGAGGAGCAAATCCAGCATCGTGCGCGTGGGCGAGGGCGAGTGAAAAATTTCCTTTTGCTGTTGCCCATCCAGAACAACAAATTGCATCGAACCCAATTTCAGTTGGCTTTTCAAAGGGTCGGCCGGACCGTCCACCAGGACGAGTATCGTCGAGTCTTGCCATGCTTTTTGGCGCACCAGATCGCGAATCTCTTCGGCGAGTTCAGCGGGAGGCTGGTTGAGTTGCCCGGGCGTGTGGATCCAGAGACAGGGCGTTTTATCCGTGAGACTCAATTTCCAGTCACTCAAATCTACGCTGAAATAGTCTATCCGCATCGCGCGGTGAGGTCCGCTGAAGCGAAAATTCAGGCGTTCACTCAGGGCACGAATGACGAGCGGCAAGGTAGCAGGCATAGGCACTCCATCTTTGTAACGCAGTATCACAACCGTGATCGGGGACGCGGGGGACCGGACGATGGCGGCGCGGAGGGCGCGCGCGGCGCGGCGGAGCCGGCGGAGGTATGATCAATCGTTGGCGTCCACGTGGCAGGTGCAGCGCTCACATACGCTTCCAGCACATCCCGAAAGCCCAGCAGCGAATCGCCAACCCCGTGCTGTTTGAGATTTTCGAGCAACTCGGTCACCACCGCGCGACGAAACTCGGTCGGGTCGAGCGCGCGAATCGCGTTGATGAGTTCACTCCGTTGCGCGTCCACCTCCCAGCGTTCCACCAGACGCGGCGGGAGTTCCACGCGCAAAAGTCGCGGCTTGCCCAGCGGATGCATTCCCAGAAAAGACATCTCCGCATCGGCGCGCTGTCGCAACTCGTCTTCGATCTGCTCGCGATACTCGGCTTGATTCAACTGGGCGGCGGTGTATTGATTTGCCGTCACCAGTGTCGCGCAGCGAAAATAGGTCTCGGCGATAGCGGGATAACGTTCTTGCGGAATCCGGATTAACGCGCGCGCAACGTCGGGATTTTCGCGTGGATCGTAGCGAAAAGAAGCGCGTAACCTCACACGCACATTGAGTTGATCGCGAGTGACGATGCCGTCGAATTGATATTCTTCGAAATACGCGCCGGTGTAAATAGCAGGACCCAACGTCTCGAACATTTCCATTCGAAACAAGCCCCACTCGTTCGGTTCTTTGACGCCGGCGTAGCGACTTTTGTAATAGTACGCCTGGACAAAATCTTCGGGCAACCAGTGCCAGCCGAAATGTTTACCGATCTTGAGAAACCAGCGCAGCGAGCGCGGTTGTTTCGATGTGTCAGTCGGATCGGGCAGTGGCATTTCAGCACCTCCGTTTCAGATCAAACGATACCCATCGCCGTACGGCTGCAGGCGCGCGCCAGCCGCGCCGAGCCGTTGCTTGAGCCGCTCGATGTGTTGCTGGAGACGCGTCGGCGGCGGTGTGTGCAAGCGCGTTGTCGGCGCGGCGCGTTCTGCCGCGAACATCACCTCCAGCAGTTCCGCGCGCGTGCAGGGCTGACCACGCCGACTGAGCAAATATCGCAACAGTTCACATTCGGGGTGTGTCAAATCACCAACAGGGACACCATCCGCGCGCACGCCACCGCTCGCATCGAATTCGATGGATCTGGACGCGGCGCGTCTGGCTAACTCGCGCCGAACGAACGCGGCAAAGAGTGGCGAAAAGCATTCGTCGCCCCGCGCATGCCGACGAACCACATCGCGGCGTATCAAACGACGCACACCGTCGGGGGAGGGTGTTTCGCGCGCGATGAGGTGTAACAAATCCTCCTGCTCCTCCACTTCGAGATCATTCCAGATGGCGCAACATTCCGTTTCGATATCCGGTTGTTCACTCAAACGTTCGATCCAGTCAGGTGTGGTGATGTCCCACGCGTCGCGCGTGGCAAAGAAAACGCGTCGCAACAAACCGGCGTGCCCGCCGGTCAATTCGTACATCAACCGCAGTTGGGACGGGTCCAGCGCGCGCGGCGGTTGCTGACGCGCGGCGAGCCGGCGTAGCATCTGTCCGCTTTCGGTTTCCGAGTACATCGGGAGTGGAAAAACGTGTCCTGCCGCGTCGAACAGCTCAAAGAACTCGCCGTACTCGGGCGTATCGTGACGCAAGAAGACCAGTTCGTGCCGTGTCAACGTGAGGTAGGCGAGACGTGGTTTGCAATCATCGCGTATCGCGCGCAACTCGCAGAACAAGTGCGGCGGCGCGTGACGAATCAAGTCGTCACAATCGTCGAGGATGAGCAGAACGCGCTGGGCATTGTGCTGAAAGACCAGCGCGAGCGCGCGGTCGAGGTGGCGTTTCGCTAACAGAGGAGGATCTTTTTCGGCGCGCTGCAACCAATCGGTGAGTGTGGGGAGGATGGCAGTGAACGCGCCGTCTAACTCGGTGATGGCATTGATGAGCCGATCGAGGATGTGCAAATAAAGGTTGTGGGGAGGTTGCTGCGCGAACGGTTTGGCGTTGACGTACAGAACGACGGTGTGGGGAGCATCGGGTCCCAAGTAATGCAAGCGTACATCGGCGCGACACAGGTGGCGTGCTAGATTCGACTTGCCCGAACTGCCAACCCCAACGATCGAACAAGATTCACCGGCGCACAGGGTTTTGATTACGCCTGTGAGCACCTCTTGCCGATAATCCACCGGCAATGGATCATCCGGCATGTCCACCTCCTTCCGAAAAATACGACCGCCAACAGGTGACGCCGCGCATCTTTTATCTCAAAGAGGACGCGGCGCTTCACCACCGTTTGACGCAATGGACACGCTGCGTTACAATGACGGTGGAGGAGAAGGTATGCCACCACCCAATCCCGTCATCGAGAAACAATTGCGTGAGGCGCGTGCGGAACTGGCGCGGCTCAAAGCCAGAAAACTGGAACTCTTTCCCCCCAATCCGCATCCACTGGTGCAGCGTGATCGTTTTCCGCACGAGGCAACCCCGGAACAAATTCGTCTGCGGAACGAACTGGTTGCGCGCATCGAAGCTCTGGAACGACAGATCGAAGAACTCGAAGAGCGCTTGTACACCCGCTAAGATCGTTCGAGATGTGTCCGTACGCGCGCGCAGCCGGGGCAAGTCGTCACGACTTGCCCCGGCTGTTTATAACAGGTGATCCACCGCGTTGGCTAGTTGCGCGAGATTGCTGACTTGATGGACGGCATCGCAGTACGGCGCGTATTGCCACATATCGCTATCGCCCGTGTTCCAGAGATGACGATTTTCGGGATTGAACCAGATGATTCGCCGCGCGCGCCGCTTGATCTCTTGAAACGCGTCGAGGCGCGGGTTGAGATAATTGTTGCGCGCATCGCCCAGAATGATGACGGTAGTGCGCTGATCCAACGTGTGGAGATGAGCCTGACAGAAATGCGCCAGCGCATGGCCAAGATTCGTATTGTAATAGCCGGGGGGATGGGTCTCTAGCACATGCTCGATAGCCACTTCGGGGCGGTGCGCCGCGAATTCTGCACTCACTTCGGAAATGTCGTCAATGAAGACAAAACTGTGCGTGCTATGGATTTGGTCTTGTAACTCGTACACCAGGCGGAGCATAAACTCGACGGCGCGACGTACGGAGGTGGAGACATCACAAATCAACACCAGTTTGGGTTTCAGGTGGCGCTGTTTGTGTTTGAGTTCCAGCGGGACGGTGGCATAACGCAGGTTGGCGCGCATCGTGCGTTTAGCGTCCAGCACGCCTTTTTTGCCCCGCCGTTGCCGCAGTGCTGCGCGCGCCCGCAGTTGCGCGGCAAGACGACGCACTTGCAAACGGAGTTCGGCAATCTCGCGCTCGCTCAAGGTGTCGAACGAACGGTGCATCAAGTCGGCCGCACGGAGCGGTTGACGCTCGCGCCGTTCGCGTGCCATCTGTTGGGCGATCTGTGCGCCGATGTATTGCTCGAACTGTTCCTCCAGACGGCGCAGATTTTCCTCGGCGATCTGGACGAGGCGGTGCAATACCTCGCGGCGCATCCCCATCTGTTCGAGTCTGGCGATGAGTTGTTGCATTAGCGCGTTGAACTCTTCATCCATTCCCAGTTGGCGCAACATCCGCCGCGTGAGCCAGGCTTGTTGATGCGGATAACGCGCCAGCGGAACGCCCGCGCGCCGTCCGAGTTGCTCCAGTTCCTCGCGTGTGGGGTTGAGCCCCTGGAGCAGGTAACGCAGCAATTGTTGGAGTTTGTGTTCGTTGCCCAACAACTCGCGCAGCGCGTCTTTGAGCATGCGTATCTCATTGGGCGATAATTCGCGTTGCGGATCGAACAGTGGCGGTCCCCCGCTACCAAAGTAAAATGGAAAGAGCCGTTCGAACTCGGGAATGTCGGTGGCGTCTTTGATGAGTGTTGTTCGCAAGGCGGTACGAAATGTCTCGCGGTCCATTGCGCCCACTTGTTCGATGGCGCGGAACGCATCCTCACTTTCCGCCAGACTCACGCGTACGCCTGCCGCGCGCAAGCCGGCGATAAACTCGATAATTCGTTGATCCATATCTGTCTCGTCTTATCTTATCTGTCTGAAAAATTGAGCAAGCGGTGTGGTGGTCAGTGTATGCAAATCGTGTTCAAAGGTCAATGGGGGTGGGTAGCCACCTGTACAATGTCGCGCAATACGGCGGCAGCAGTGGGGTAGGGATCCTCTTCTTGAATCGCCGCGAAAATCGTACCGTTGATGTCGGTTTCGTAAATCACGCCCATCATTCCCGCGCCGAGGCGCGCCAGCGGATGCGATTGTTCCAGGCGTGTAGGACGGACGCTCAGGTTATAATCTTTGCCGATGCGTTCGGCGGAGGCAATCAATTTGATTGTTTGCTTGTGCTCTGCCGCGCTGCGAATATCCTCAGGGGTAATGTGACGGATGCCTTCGACACTCACATCCTTCAATTGAGTGGGTCGCCGCAGGACAGCGTTGGCGATGATGACCAACTTGTTCGCGGCGTCCCAGCCATCCACGTCCAGCGTGGGATCGGCTTCTGCCATACCGATTTCCTGCGCGTGCTTGAGTGCTTCGGCGTATGTCTGTCCCTGTGCCATACGCGAGAGGATATAATTGGTCGTGCCATTCAAAATGCCTTCGACGCGTTCGATAGTGGCTACGTTCAGATCGCGCGTGCCGATGTTCAGTGTGGGCAAGCCGCCGGTGACAGTGGCGCTATGGAGGAGCGCTACGCCGTTTTGTCGCGCCAGCGTTGCGAGTTCGGCATACGCCAGCACGAGAGGACCTTTGTTGGCGGTGACGACCGAGATTTTGCGCGCGAGCGCGTGACGGATCACGCTCAAGCCCGGTTCGCCGGTCTGCAAATTGGTGGGGGTCAATTCCACGACAATATCGGATTCAAAGGTGGACAACCAGTCGGCAGGATGAGCGTGGATTTGCGCTTGCGGTAGATCAGCCAGGCAATGGCGAGAGCGTTTGAGTTCCAGAATCGTGGCGATATCTACACCGCGCGGATCAGTCACGCCGCCGGTCGAGTCGCAGACACCTACGATGACGAACTGGCGATGGAAACGCGCTTGTAAGGTATCGCGTTTGAGTTGTAGCAATTCCAGCAAACGATGTCCCACATTACCCAGGCCGATGACGGCAAGACGTGTTTGGTGCATCAGGTGTCCTCCCAAAAAAAGTCACATAAAAACAGCCCTGCGTTAAGTGACACAGGGCTGCCACGTTGGTCTAGAAGAGCCGACTCCAAATACTGCGGCGCGCTTCGATTTCAAGGCGCGCGAGGCGTTGTTCCAGCATAAGCCGATATTCGGCTTCGCGTTTGCGCAGGTCGGCGAGTTCCTGTTCGAGCCGTTGCATCCGCTCGCGCAATTTCATATTTTCTTCTTTCAAATTGAAATTGTCCTGAATGATGACGCCTTGCAGGTTACGATTGACCTGCAAACTGTTCTGGATAGTTTGCTGATTTTCGATCATTGCGCGCAACGTATCGGTCAAGACGACAAAGCCGGCGGCTTGCGCGCTATCGCGTGGTGCCAGCGCGGATGCCGTCACGGTTTCGCCGCGCCCTTCGGCGTGCAATTGTTCGATGACTTCTTCGGTGCTCAACCCGCTGGCGAGTTGCTCTTTGATCCGGCGCAAGACCGTCAGGTCCTCTTCCACAAAGCGTCGGCTCGCACCATCGCTACTGGCAGGACCTGCGGGTGAGAGGAACGGAGCAAAATCTTTGACCCAGCGTTTGAGTGTGTTGACCGAGACGTTCAGTTCGGTTGCCGCTTGTTGAAATGTTTTGAATGTGTCAGCCATCCTACTCCCTTTCGAAAGATTTCATCACCGCGCCTGGTCGTCCGAGATGTCACGGTACGAACCTTCAATCACGTTGTCATCCTGTGAGGCTACGGTATCCTCCCTCGCCAGGGCGCGGCGATGTTCTTCGACGATCGCGCGTGGGCACGCTTCGATAAAGAGGACGAGGGCAAGCGTCAACAAGCCCAGATCGTCCAGTTGTCCCAAACCGAGTGCAAGGTCGGGGAGGATGTCAATGGGGAACAAAATGTACACGATGGCGGCGGGAATGATGAGTTTGGGAAACCGCGGCACGCGCGCGTCATTGAGCAGTCGCCAAACCAGTCGCAGTGTCCGCACAATTTGTGTCAGGGCGTTGGGATTGGTTGGTGCGATGACGGGCTTGCGGAATTCACTCATTTCTTGTACCGTGTTCCCTATTCTACCACGCCTTGCCAATTTTGCAAAATGCGCGTTTGGTGCCTAAAGCACGTTCGGCTATAATGGTACGGCAAGATAAGGTGGTCAGGTGTTTCCACCTTTGCGGGGAGGTATGTTGCAACGTTGGATTTTACTGTTCGTCCTTCTTGTCGGTACGCTGCTGGTGGTGGAGGTTGTGGCGGCTGATTCGTCGCCGCCGCGCCAGCCGATCATCGGCGCATGGTTGCGGAGCGGTTCGCGCGATCCGTTGCGTCAACTTATCCTCATTGTTGCCACGCGGTTCAGATCGTACAATGAAATCAGCGCGTTCAGTTACACTGTGCATCCCGATGGCAGTTTAATCGCCAGCGACCCGGTGAACGATCGGGTCTTGATTGATTTTGCGCGCGCGAATAACATTCGCGTTGTACCTACGGTATTTAGCACGTGGGACTCGACGCACATCGTCACCATCCTGCGGAACCCCGCGCTACGGGCGCGGCACATCGAAGCGATTATGCAGATTGTGCGTTCGCCGTTGATTGACGGGATAGATATTGATTACGAGAATTTGCCGCCTACCGCGCGCCAGGCGTTTACCGATTTTATTACCCAACTGGCGTTTCACGTGCATAACGAAGGCAAGACGTTGAGTGTGACAGTGCCTGCCAAAGTGCGCGAGAATGACGCGCCAGCGCTGAACGGTTACGCCGATTTTGTCGCGCTCGGTCAGGTGGCAGATCATATCCGCGTGATGGCATACGAGTACAACCCGCGCAATGGTCCCCCCGCGCCCAACGCGCCAATCTGGTGGGTGCGTCAGGTCGTCTCGTACACCACCAGCGTTGTCCCGAATCAAAAAGTGGTTTTGGGGATTCATCTCTACGGCTATGATTGGGGCGGTAAGGAAACGACCGCGCTGTGGTGGAGCGATGTGCAAAATCTCAAGGAACGCTACGGCGGCATCGAACGATACATCGAATCGGACGAGCGCGGTCCTGTGGGTGAAATTGAACTGACCTACACGCGGTATCATAGTCCGCTGTGCCCTCCCGCCTTTTTTGATTGCGCGCCGTTTGTGCGTGAACAACACACGGTCTATTACGTGGATGCGCGCTATGTAGCGGAGGCATGGAAAATCGTCAAAGAGTTCCGTTTGGGTGGATTGGTGATGTGGCGCCCCGGTGGTGAAGACCCGGCGATATGGGATGTGTTAAAGTGAAGGCACGCTTGCCAATTCTTCGCTTTGCGCGCTGGATAGTCCTGATAGTTATCGCGCTCTTCCTCTGCCTTGCTCCCACGACGTTGCACGCGACGCCGCGTGTGCAATCCACCCGCGTGTGGACCGGCGCGTATTTTGCTAATCCCGATTTGCAAGGCGAGCCGACGTTTCTGCGCGAGGATACCGCGATTGATTTTGCCTGGGGCAATGCCGGTCCTGCATCGGATTTTCCCACCGATAACTTTTCGGTACGCTGGACACGCTGGTTGTACCTCGATGTGCCCGGCGCGTGGACGTTTGTGGTGACGGCGGACGATGGCGCGCGTTTGTTCATTGACGATCAACTCGTTCTGGATATGTGGCAGGATCAAAAAACCACCACGCGCGCCGTACGTCTCGATTTGACACAGGCGTTCCATCACATTCGACTCGAATACTATGAACGCACGGGCAACGCACAAGTGCACCTCGCGATTCTCTCGGCGCACTTTCCCGATTGGCGCGGCGAGTACTTTAACAATACCACGTTGAGTGGTACGCCGGTGTTCACGCGTAACGATAGCGCGATCAATTTCAATTTTGGCACAACAGGACCCGGCGGCGGTATTGCCGCCGACAAGTTTTCGGTGCGCTGGACGCGCAGTCACTATTTTCGCGCGGGACGGTATCGTTTTACCACGCGCACGCGCGACGGCGTGCGCGTCTGGGTAGATCATCAACTGGTGATTGATCGCTGGCGCGATCAACGTGCGACCACGGGGACAGGCGAGGTGACGCTCACCGAAGGCGATCATCTGATTCGGATGGAGTATTACAACGCGACCGGGGCAGGCGTTGCTGCACTCACGTGGTCATCACTGGGCGGCGAAACCGAAACGTGGCGCGGCGAGTATTTCAACAACTCGAGTTTGCTCGGTACGGCGGTCCTGGTGCGCGATGATGCCACACTCAATTTCAACTGGGGGAACACTTCGCCCGGCAGTGGCATTCCTGCGACCGCCTGGTCAGCGCGCTGGACGGCGCGCCGCACCGTGACGCTACCCGGCTATTACACCGTCACCGCAACGGCGGATGATGGTGTACGGGTGTGGGTCAATGACCGCTTGTTGATTGACGAGTGGCACGATCAATCTCCCACGACGTATGCGGCAATGGTGTATCTGACGAGTGGCTTGCACGATTGGCGCATCGAGTACTATAATCGCGGCGGCATTGCGGCGCTGGCGGTGCACATTACGCCGGGGGCAGTCTCGCCCGAAGCGCAAGGATTTACCCCGGCGACCGGCGATTGGGCAGTGGATACCGCGAGCGCGTTCTTTGTCACCAGCGAGAAAAACGCGGTATGGCAGCGTGTGCCGAACGGGTACGGAGGAACAGCCTACGCACTCCCGGCGCATACGTTTGCCCAAACAGATTCACACTGGGCGCGGTGGTATGCCCCGCTGGTGCGTCCGGGCGATTACGACGTCTCGGTGTACATTCCGGCGCGCATCGGGACCACGCGCCGCGCGCGCTATTTGATTGTGTACGCCGGCACATACACCTGGCGCACACTCGACCAAACGATGTATGCTGACCAATGGGTGAGTTTGGGCACATACTACTTTAACGCAACGCCCGACGAATACGTGATGTTATCGAATGTGACCTACGAAGTCGCCACTACGCTTGTGATAGATGCCGTTCGTTTTTCGGCGCGTTGAATTCACCGAGGGCGTATGGCAGGTGGTATGCGGTCATCCGTCGGGCGGTCGTAGGGGAGGAGGCAATGGTAAAGCAACCCACGCGATCCACGCGGCGACGCGTTGCGCGCGTCGCGACCACAGCACCAGTTTTTGTGATGGTGCACGGTGCTGGTTCGTTCTCCAACGAGTGGCACGTACCACTGGTGCAGGCAATCGAACGCGAATTGGGGCACGCGTTTGCGTACCTGCCGGTGTACTATGCCGATGTGACGCGTCAGATGACGACGCGCGCGCTCGAAACACCCGCCGAATGGAAATTCAAAGACGCGCTCGAACGCGAGTTTCAGCGAGCATTTGACACCGCGCGCACGAGCCCAACCGTTTCGCCCCGACGCGCGACGCGTCTCGCGGGACTCGCGCCGCTCGGTCAATTCGCTGCCATTACCAATCAACTGGCGGGCTACTTTTTCGATACCCGCATGCGCACACAGATTCACGAGCGGCTCATCGAACAACTGGACGCGGCGAAAAAGCAGGGACAGCCCGTCATTCTGGCGAGTCTCTCGCTGGGAACGGTCGTTTGCTTCGATGTCCTCAAGCGCTGGGCGAGTCGCTATCCGATTGCTTTGTGGTTCACCACCGGCTCGCCGATTGCCAAGTTGCGTCGCGTGGGACGTTATGATGATAAATTGGGGGAAATCACGCCGCGCAATGTCGCGCGCTGGTACAACATCTACGACACCACCGATTGGCTGGCGGATCCGCTGGGTCCCAGTTTTCCCCGCCCGGGGTATCGTCTCCACGATATTTACGTGAACGTCGCGCGCGATCCGATCAGTTCGCACGACTATTTCAACAATCGCGAGACGATTCAGATGTTTGCTCAAGCCATCCGCGACCACACCATCACCTAATCACCCAATCACCTAATCACCCAACGAGGACACAATGCCCAAAGCAATTCTGTTCGATCTCGATGGCACGCTGATTGACAATTCGATGGACACTTTTTTGCCACCTTACTTTGCCGCCCTGACAAAAAAAGTAGCCCACCTTGTTCCACCCGACCGTCTGATTGAACAATTGCACGCTTCGACGCGCGCGATGGTGGCGAACAATGATACGACGCGCACACTGGCGCAAGTTTTTGAGGCGGACTTTTTTCCGCGTCTCGGCGTGCCGCGCGAAACGCTGTTACCCTTGTTCGAAGATTTTTATGCACGCGAGTATCGTGACTTGCAGATGTACGTCAAGGCACTGCCTCTGGCGCGCGCGGTGGTCGCGCGCGCGTTTCAGTCAGGCGCGCGCGTCGTGATCGCCACGATGCCGGTCTTTCCGCTGGTCGCTGTGCAGGAGCGGCTCGCGTGGGGCAATCTCGCAGATTTTGATTACGCTCTCATTACCTCGTACGAGAATATGAGTACCTCCAAGCCCAACCCTGCCTACTATCGCGAGATTGCCGCGAAAATTGGTTGTGAACCGAGCGAATGCGTGATGGTCGGCAACGAAGTGCAAAACGATATTCTGCCTGCCAGGCGAATCGGTATGAAAACATTTTGGTTGACCGATGCGGCGTTTACGCCCACGGATGTACCAACCGATTGGCGCGGCACTCTGGCGGATCTGAACGAGTTACTCGAACGCAGCGGATTGGATTGAACAGCGGGGCAAGGTCAGGCGCGAGCAAAGGACGGTGTGGTGGCGGGCAGCTTCGCCGCCCCCCTCTCTTGATTCCTCCTCCTCACACCGCAGAGCGGCGTGGGGAGGAGGTAAAGGGATGGGGCTATTTCGCGATGGACGGGACACGGCTGTGAGTTTATCAAAATGCGGACAGCGCCCAAAAATGTCCATAAGCAGCGATGATTCGAGTGTGCCAGAAGTAAAAATCTCAACCGTTTGGAGTATAACAGCGGCGCCAATTGAAAACATCCACGAGCGCGCTGGCGCGCTCTTTTTTGTTTGGGATCACTTGCCGAGTTGTGATATACTGGACGTAAAACATCGGCAATCGAAAATCTAAAATCGAAAATGACAGAGCTTTCCGCCAGACTCCAAGCCCTCGGCGTCCAGATAGGCGCGCACAATTTGCCGCCCCCAAAACCGCGCCGCGCGCATAGCATCGAGAACGTCGTCGCCGGCAAATTCATCGCCACGCCGCGCGGCGACGCGTTCATCGTCGAGACCACCTACCCGCGCGACTATCGGCACGGGCACGGCACCCTCGCGCTCAACGGCTCGCTCGAAACGATTGCCGCGTGGGCGCGCGAACCGCGCCTCGCGCAGAGCGATACCAGCAACCTGATCTTCCTCGACATCGAAACGACCGGGCTGGCTGGTGGCACCGGCACGTACGCCTTTCTCATCGGCATCGGACGTTTCCGCGCGGACGATTTTTGCGTGACGCAATTTTTTATGCGCGATCCTCTTGAAGAGCCCGCGCACCTCACCGCGCTCGCGCAGCATCTCGACGCGCGCGCCGCGCTCGTCACCTTCAACGGCAAGTCCTTCGATGTGCCGATTCTCAACGCGCGCTACATCACGAACGGCGAGGTTTCGCCATTCCCAGAACGCCCGCATCTCGATTTGCTTCCTCTCGCGCGGCGCTTGTGGCGCGAGCGACTCGAATCGCGCGCGCTCGGCGCGCTCGAACAGCACATCCTCGGAATGACGCGCGCGGAGGGCGAGGTGCCGGGCTGGCTCATCCCACAAATCTACTTTGATTACTTGCAGACCGGCGATGCGCGCCCGCTGCGCGGTGTATTCTATCACAACGCGATGGATGTCGTCGCGATGGCGGCATTGCTCAATCACATCGCCGCGCTGCTGAACGATCCCTTCACCTTTGCCATCGCACACGGACTCGATGTGATTGCTATCGCCAGATTGTTCGAAGACATCGGCGAGTGGGATACGGCGGCGCGCGTCTATGCGCGCGCGCTCGAACTCGATATGCCCGAAGCGGCATTCCGCGAAACGCTCCGCCGCTATGCGTACCTGCAACGGCGTCGCGGCGATTTAGCATCGGCGGTGGAGTTGTGGCGCGCGGCAACCGCGACGCGGCAGGTGTACGCGTTCGTCGAGTTAGCCAAGTATTACGAGCATCGCGCGCGCGATTATGCCCAGGCTCTCGCGCAGACCAACGCCGCGCTGGCGCTGGTCACCGCCGCCGATTTTCCGCGCGACGCGCGAGTGCGCTGGCTTGGCGCGCTCGAACATCGGCGCGCGCGGCTGGAGAAAAAACTTGCCCGAAGGTGATTCACCTTCGGGCACATTTCTTTCATCGTCCTGCGATACTCACATCCTCAATCAACACACTCGGTGCGCCGACGCTGATGCCATACCCGCCTTGCCACACCACATCGTTACCGATACCACGAATGTTCAGCAACAAATCGGTCAGATTGCCGGAGATGGTCACCCCGCGCACCGGCCCAACGATTTTGCCGTTCTCGATCCACAAGCCGTTCGCGCCAAAACTGAACTCACCGCTGATGGGATTCGCGGTGTGCAAGTTCATCAGGTTACGCACCCACAACCCGCGCGTCATTCCCGCGCGTAGCGCGTCGGGCGATTCGGTGCCGGCGACCAGATAGAAATTCGAGGGTTGTGCCTCGGGTGCAGTTTTGAACGACGTGCGCGTGGCGTTGCCGGTCGAATGCGCGCTGGCTTTGCGCGCGGTGTAGGTGGTGTGCAGATAACTTTGCAAAACACCGTCCGCGATGACAACAGTCCGTTGACTAGGCACACCTTCATCGTCGAACGCGCGCATTCCCGGGGCATCGGGGTACGCGCCATCATCCACCAGCGTCACTCCCGCTGCCGCCACCGCGCGACCGATCTTGCCTGCCAAAAGTGATTTGCCTTTTTGCACATTGTCCGCGCTGACCAGATCGGCGATAATGGCGAGGAATGCGCCAGCCATCTTGGGGTCCAGCAAAATGCTCGCGCGTTGGGTAGCCACGTTCGTCGCGCCGAGCATTAGCACGGCTTTCTCTGCGGCTTCCACACCGATTTTCTCCGGGTTGAGATCGGCATAGCGGCGTTTTGCGTCTGCACCAAAGCCCATCTCTTGTTCGCGCGCATCGCGCGCGATGACCAATCCGCCACCGCCACAACCGTTGTTGTGTTGTTCTGCGACCAGTCCGCGCGTGTTCGCAATCGTTTCAATCGAATCGCGTTCAGCATAAGTGATGCGACGCGTGAGCACGATGCGCGCATCGTATTGCCGCGCTGCGCGCTCGATGGCAAAGGCGCGCTCGATTTTTTCATCTATCGAGTGTTGCGCCATTTCGGGATCGAATCCGACCAGCGCGGGAATCGCGCGCGGCTCGGCAAAGCCAACGGATTCGTCGGCATCGGACGCGCGCGCGATTTCGACCGCGCGTTGTGCGGCGCGACGCAAACTCGCTTCGCTCAACTCGGTGGCGTACGACAAGCCGATGCGTTTGCCGACGAGCACGCGCACCGCCAGCCCTTGATCTTCGGCTTGCTTGATGGTTTCCACCTGACCGTTGCTTACTTCGATGGTCAACACACGGCGGCGCGACAGCAACGCTTCGGCTTCGTCCGCGCCGGCGTGTCTGGCAAAGGTGAGCGTTTGTTGAACTGTGTCCAGATTGTTCATCGTTGTTCCTTTTTCGATTCGAGACTGCCGACCGGCGACCGATGACCGCCGCGCTCTCCCTGCAGTCAACAGTCTGCCGTCGAATGATCATCGTATCGTCTCACTCATTCCCGGCACGATTCCGCCGACGACAATCTCCGGAATGCGCAGTGTCGGAATGCCGTGACCGACGGGCGCGCCTTGATCGTACTTGCCGCACGTGCCGATGCGCGTTTCGCCGGCATCCGTGCCGACCATATCAATAATTTTCAAAATTGCCGGACCATTGCCGATGAGTGTTGCGCCGCGTACTGGCTCGGTGACCTGACCGTTTTCGATGAGAAATGCCTCTTGCACTTTGAACACAAATTCACCCGAGACGATGTTGACCTGACCACCGCCCATCTGCTTGACGAGTAACCCGCGCGCCACGCTGCGAATGATCGCGTCAGGTTCATCGTTCCCGGCGAGCATCAACGTATTCGACATTCGCGGCATCGGCGTATGTCGAAACGTTTGACGCCGCCCACAGCCATTCGGCGGGACGCCCATTTCGCGCGCGGTCGTTCGGTCGTGCATATAGTTTTGCAAAATGCCGTTTTCGATGAGGACGCGGCGTTGTGTGGGCACACCTTCATCATCGAAACGCGCGCTGCCGTACAACCCGGGAATCGTCGCATCATCCACAATCGTGACTTTGGGACTGGCAACCGCTTGACCGATTTTTCCGGCAAAGACCGATATTGGCTGACCGGGCAAATTGAAATCGGCTTCCATACCGTGCCCCATCGCTTCGTGAACGAGGACACCGCCGGCTTCGGCGGCGCAGACGACGGGCATCGTTCCCGCCGGCGCAGGGCGCGCGTACAGCATTCGGCGCGCGCGTTCCGCCGCGACGCGCGCTAATCGCTCGCTCACTTCACCTTCCACCTGTTCAAAACCAGCCAGCCCGCCGGTTGCTTCGAACGCGCTTTGAATCACATCGTCTTTTTGCGCGACAACATTCACGCGAAACACCGTACGCACGCGCCGATCTTGCGCCACCTCTTCCAGCGAATTGACAATCGTCACATCTTGAATCGTGTCCGAGTACGTTGCAGTGACCTGACGAATTTCCGCAAGTCCGCGCGCGACGCGATCCGCATTTCGCACGACCGCGACTTTGGTCGCAAGAGGAACGCCATCGGGCATCTGCTTGTATGTCGCGAGCATCGGCACCGTCGCTTGACGTTCCAGCGCGGCGACGAGCGTTTGCCCGGCTTGCTCGGCGGTGCGTTGTCTGGTTGCGGCGTGCGCCAACTGTAACGCTTCGACAATCGCGTCGCGCGAAAAATCGGTGGTGTAAACGTACGCCGAGGTCTTGCCGGAAAAAACGCGCACACCCAGTCCTGCTTCTTCACCGGCGCTGAGTTGCTCGAGTCGTCCATCGTCGAGTACGATGATGGTGTCGGCACGCTGTTCGGCGAAGATTTCGGCATAGTCGCCCCAGTAGGCGCGCCCCGCGTTGAGCGCGGCGATGAGATAGTTGGGATCAAGAGTCATTCTTCCTCCGAGTAAAGTAAACAGGTAGACAGGTAGATGGTAATCTTGTTTACCTGTCTACTTGCCTGGTGTATGCTTTCAACCCCACATAAATCGTTTGATGCACCGGCGTTGGTACATTTTTTTCTGCACCGAGACGCACGACCGCGCCGCTCAGCGCATCAATTTCCAGACGCTTGCCGGCTTCCAGATCGAGTTGCATCGAGGGCTTGGCGCCGGGTTTGAGATTCAACGTAAAGTTGTACTGACGCTCTACAATATCCGCGTCAAGCGTAATGCCGTGCGCGTGCGCGACCGCGCGCACTTCTTCCATCGCCGCGCGCAAGGTCGCGCGCGCTTCGGGCATCTGGAAAAGGATGTACGGCTCGGTGCGCGCAAGCGTGGCGAGTCCCGCGGTGGACGCGATGAACACGAACTTGTGCCACAGCGCGGGGCGCGCATCGGCTACAGCAGTTGCCTCGATACCCACGCGTCGAAGCATCTCGACAAATTGCGTGACGCGCGGCGTGAGTCCTTGTCCGTACACTTCGCCGACAAACGAGATGCGGAATGGGCTTTTTTGTTCGATAACACCCGGCGCAACGACGTTCGAGACGATTTGCGTGGGGGCGACGATGACGTGCTCTTTGCCAATCACCGCACCAATCTGATCGTGATTGTCCACGCCGTTCTGGAACGTGACGACCGTGGTGTGCGCGCCAATCATCGGTTGCATTGCCTGCGCGGCGGTGGCGTTGTCGTACGTCTTGACGCTAAAGATGACCCAGTCCACCACGCCCACTTGCGCTGGATTATCGGTCGCGTGCGCGGGATGAATCACAAAATCGCCGTGAACACTTTTGATGGTCAAGCTGTGTGCGCGCATTGCGTTCAGATGCGCGCCGCGCGCGATGAAGGTGACGTCGTGTCCATCGCGCGCGAGGAGCGCGCCCAAGTAACTCCCCAGACCCCCTGCTGCCATCACTGCAATTTTCATCTTCTTATCCATACGCAAAAACCTGTGAGGTTTCTAAAACCTCACAGGTTTTTGTGCCTATTCTTCTTCTTCCTCTTCTTCCCGTTTCGTAAAGTGCGCGTCCAGAATCAGCAGAGTGGCAGGCTGATCGCCGGCTTGCTTGAACCGTTCGACCATCAGTGTCGCACTCTTTTCCTCTTCCACTTGTTCGTCAATGAACCACTGGAGCATAGATTGCGTCGCGTAATCTTTTTCTGCCACAGCAAGTTCGTACAACTTGTGGATGGACGCGGTCACCTTGCGTTCATGTTCCAGCACCATCTCCCACGCGGCGAGCGGTGATTTGAATTCGACCTGTGGTGCATCAATCGCTTTGAGCACTACACGGCCATTTCGGTCGTTCACATAGTCGAAAATCTTGTTCGCGTGCATATGTTCTTCGTCGTGCTGTGCACGCATCCATTTGGCTGAACCCGGCATACTGATGGATTCAAAGTAGGCAGACATCGAAAGGTAGAGATACGCCGAGTAAAGTTCCTTATTGATTTGATCGTTCAACGCGTCTTGCATGGTCTTACTGAGCATAGTCAATCCTCCTGAATTTTTGAGTAGGGTCGCACCCCAGAGGGTATCTCGACCAAGGTGGATTATAACACAATTTCGCTACGTTTGCACGTGCCGTATATCAATTTTGCGTTAAAATCAATTCGCCGCTGTAATCGCACTGCGTACACTTGACGCCTTGCTTACCCTTGAGCGTCATCAAACTGCCACAGCGTGGGCACGGCGTTGGCACCGGCTTGTCCCACAACGCATAATCGCATTCGGGATAGCGATTGCACGAATAGAACACACGTCCTTTCTTGCTACGTTTTTCGACGATTTCACCTTGTTTGCATTTGGGACACGCGACGCCGGTGTTCACGCTACCGCCGCTGGCCGATACGTTGCGCGTGTTACGACACTCGGGAAAGCGCGAACATGCCAGAAACATGCCAAAGCGTCCACGCTTGATGACCATCGGCGCGCCGCACTTGTCGCACACCTCGTTCGTCGTTTCGACCGGTAAGGTCACCTCGGGCATCTCGATCGTCGCGCGATCCAGCGTTTGTTTGAAGGGCGCATAGAATTCGCGCAACACCTGCACCCAACTCGCTTCGCCCTCGGCGATTTTATCGAGTTGCTCTTCCATCTGCGCGGTAAAGCCTACATCTACTTCGTTCGGAAAGTGCTTGACGAGCAAGTCGTTGACGAGAAAACCCAACTCGGTCGGCTTGAGACGCCGATCGGCGAGTCGCTCCACATAGCCGCGTTCTTGAATCGTCGCCAGAATCGGCGCATAGGTGGACGGTCGTCCAATCCCTTTTTCTTCGAGTGCTTTGATGAGCGTCGCTTCGGTATAGCGCGGCGGTGGTTGCGTGAAATGTTGTTCGGGATAAATGCCCAGCAAATCGAGCGGCTCGTCGCGTTCAAGCGGCGGCAAGATTTTGTTCGTGTCGTCTTGTTCCTCCGCTTCGTCTTTGCTTTCCCGATAGACCGCGAGAAAACCGCGAAATTTGAGAATCGAACCGGTGGCGCGGAAAAGATAACTCGACGAAGGACGAAGGACGGAGGACGAATCTTCGTCTTTCGTCTTTGGTCTTTCGTCTGCGGCAATGTCCACCGCCGTCGTATCGAAGATCGCGCTTGCCATCTGCGAGGCGACAAAGCGTTTCCAGATGAGGTCGTACAGTTTGAATTGATCCGCATCGAGAAAGGGTTTGATGGCAGCGGGTTCGCGGAACACGCTGGTTGGGCGAATCGCCTCGTGCGCTTCTTGCGCGCCGACGACTTTTTTCTTGTACACGCGCGGCGTAGGAGGCGCGTACTCATCGCCGAATTTTTGTTTGATGTACGTCAGGGCTTGTTGTTGCGCGCTCTCTGCAACGTGCGTCGAATCGGTGCGCATATACGTAATCAAACCGACGCTCCCTTCGTCACCCAGCGCGAGGCCTTCGTACAACTGCTGCGCGACTGCCATGGTGCGTTTGGCGTTGAATCCGAGTTTACGCGACGCCTCTTGTTGCAGCGTGGAGGTGATGAACGGCGGCGCGGGGTTACGGCGTTCATCCTTGCGGCGCACAGCGAGCACGCGGTAGGCGCATTGTTCCAACACGGCTTTGAGTTTCAACGCCTCTTCGCCGGTGTGACACTCGAAATCCTTATCGCCGATCTTGATGAGTTTGGCGCGGAAGGATGTGGAGATTGGAGGTTGGAGATTAGGTGATTGGGTGATTGGGTGATTCTCTGACCACTGACCACTAACCACTGACCACTGACCACTGACCTCTGACTTTTGCAGTTCGGCATCGATGCTCCAGTACTCGACCGGCACAAACGCTTGAATCTCGCGCTCGCGTTCGACGACCAGACGCACCGCGACCGATTGCACGCGTCCCGCGCTCAGATTTTTGGCGTGGATTTTCTTGCGCAAGAGTGGACTGAGCGTGTAACCGACGATGCGGTCGAGCACGCGGCGCGCTTGTTGCGCGTCCACCAGTTTTTGGTTGATGGCGCGCGGGCTAGCAAACGCGCGTGCAACCGCGTCGCGCGTAATCTCGTGGAACACGACGCGGTGCACCGGCTTGTTCTGCAACGCATCGTTGAGCGCGTGGACAAGATGCCACGCAATCGCTTCCCCTTCGCGATCAGGATCGGTGGCGAGGAAGATTTCCGACGCGCGCGCGGCATCCTGGCGTAATTCTTTCACGACGTCGCGTTTCTTCGCCAGCAGAACATAGTGCGGACGAAAATCGTGTTCAATGTCCACCCCCATCTGGCGTTCGGGCAGGTCGCGGATATGACCGATGGAGGCGCGTACGCGATAATCGCGTCCCAGAAATCTTTCGATGGTGTGCGCTTTGGCGGGCGACTCGACGATGACCAGTTTGGAGGTTGGAGATTGAGGATTGGAGGTCGAAGATTTTGTAGCGTGGGTTCGTTTCGCGGCGGTCGCTGTTCGTCCTTCGTCGTTCGTCCTTCGTCGTTCGTCCTTCGTTCGTCCTTCGTCCTTCGCCACCTGCGCGTGCAGTTCGGTTGCTCCCCAGCGCGTCAGTTTGGTGCCACAGACCGCGCAGATTCCTTGTGTGTACGCCGCGCCGCGCGCGCTGTACAATGCTTGCGGGTTTTGCATTTCCCGTTTGGTTTTACATTTGACGCAGTACGCTTGTAGTAACATTTTTGATTTTCGATTCTCGATTTTAGATTTCAGATGCACGTTTCACGTTTCACGCATCACACACAGTATACCACAAAAACAAAAAAGATTGGAGATTCAATCTCTAATCTCCAATCTCTAATCTCTAATCTCTCACCCTAAGCAAACACATACCTGGTAAAATTCTTCAACGCGTCCACACCCCGAATTTCATTGTCGAGTAGTGGCAAGAGCGCGCGCACACTGCCATCGAATTCCTGCCAGATGGTTTGCATATGCTCTTCTTGCATCATCACGCGGTTGCGCACAAACTCAGAAGTCGCATCGGTGACTTGATCTTTCTGGATGAGCATATTCACGATGACGCCGCCCACAGGGATACCAAAATCGTGGAACCAGTTGATAAAGCGTTTGATGACCGCAATCGGCAGGGCTTCGGGCAAGGTGACAAAGAAGAACGCGGTCAGTTGATCATCGGTCAATAATTTCTGGGCGCGCTTCATTCGTTCGCGGAAACTGATGAGATAGTCCATCAAGGGGTCTTCTTCCTTCTTCTTGGTGAAGGAAAGGAGTTCGCGCAACGAGCGGGCTTCTTCGCGCGATTTCATCATCTTGTTGACCCACAACGAGTACACTTTGCTCATCCCTAGCAAGCGGCGCGCGTTCGCCGTCGGCGCGGTGTCAAAGACGTACACCTCATACTCGTCCTTGAACATCAAGTCCACCATATTCTCGAACATCGCCGATTCTTCGAAGGCCGGGTTCATCGTCGCGGATTCGACGAATGCATCCGCCTGGGTGGAGATTTCGGCAAATTTCAAGAACCATTGAATTTTTTGTTTGATGTCTTGCTTGGAACGCTCAATCGTATCCTTGGTGTCAATTTCGTACGCCCACAGATTGGGAACACCTTTTACCGGGGTCGGTTGTCCAAAGACGTTTTGATCGAGCAAGCCGGACAAACTGTGTACGGGGTTGGTCGAAGCGAGGATGGTCTTTTTGCCTTGTTGCGCAAACCATACGGCGGTTACACCTGCCATCACCGTCTTACCCACGCCACCTTTCCCGCCGAAGAAAACGAATTTCATCCTGGGGTGTTCTCTAAGGAACTGCACCATTGATTTTTCAATGCCAGCCATATCTATCTCCGTTTCAAGTTTCAGGTTCCAGGTTCACGCGCGGTCTTCCCTTAACCCTGAAACTTAGGCATACATAATTTTGGCGAGTTTTTCGATCATTGGCAATCCTGTGACGTCGCGTTCCAATTCGGGAACGTAGCCGAGGACTTGATTGCCAAAGGTCGCTTTGATTTTGTCCAGATAGCCATTTTGCATCGCCAGCCGATTCTTCAGATAAGCCGGGATGTCTTGTGATCGCAATGCTTGCGGCAATACACGATTGACCACATAACCTGAAATCGGCACATCGAATCTGGCGAACAGCGTCGCGGCTTTTTGCGTGTCGAGGATGATCATTTCTTCGGGCACCAGAACGAAGAAGAAGGCCGTCTTTTCGCGATCCGTGAGGATGCCAGAGGAGGCATTGATCCGTCCTTGGATGTACAACAACTCGGTCAGAATCTTGTCCTCATCGGTTTCTTTCTGGCGCTTGATCTTGGCGACCATCGTTTCGTACTCGCGCATCTCTTCGCGCAATTTAGTGATTTTGTTAATCCATTCGTCGTACACTTTTGCCATCGAGAGATAGTAGAGCGCGTGACCGAGGGGCACCAGATCGTAGATGTAGTAATCGTACTTGCCTTCGACGATAATGTCCACGACGGCATCGAAGATGGCGGACTCTTCCATTGCTGGTTCGGCGGAGGCAGCCTGGATGTAATCCTCGATTTCGCTGGGCACTTGATCAAAGCCGTACATATCGAGGATTTTCTGGCGGATTTCGTTTTGATACGCTCGAATGTGCGAATCGGCGTCAATTTCCTGCGCCCACAAGTTCTCCATAATCTTGACCGGTCCCTTGCCAAAAATGTCCTTCTGGAAAATATCGGTCAAACTGGCTTGTGGGTCAACCGAAAAGACCAGCACCTTTTTACCTTGCGAGGCGAGCCAGTAGGCGGTGGCAGCCGAGAAAGTGGTTTTACCCAAACCGCCTTTGCCACCAAACATAATGTAGCGACGATTGGGGTTTTGTTCAAAGACTTGTCTAAGGGACATTGGATACTCCGAATTTTCGATTTACGCTTTTCGATGGCTGATTGGCGATTTTCAACTTGCAGGCAGGGTTCGATTGAAAATCGGCAAGCAATCGAAAATTAGAACATGGCGTCGCTAACGTCTTTCTCGCGGAGCATTCGACGTTTCCATGTCGCGATATTCGGCACGACATACGGCAACAAACGCAAGGAATAGTACGGTGGCAAAATGGGCACGCCAATGAGATCACCCATCGTAATCAAGATAAAAAGGTGTTCCATCGAGGCGCGTGTACGGAGCGCATAGCGACTCATGTCATGCGCCGCCATACCGTACATAATCCCTTTCACGTTGTCGAGGAAACTGCTCAAACCACTGCGCTTTTCTTTTTTCTCATCAGGCATAGGTCACTCCTTCGAAAATCCATTTGTCCACGAAGGTCACGAAGGAACACGAAGAAAAAATCTTCGTGTCTCTTCGTGTTCTTGGTGGATATTTTCATCCGTCGTGGTGGGCGCTCGCGTCCCTACACAACTCTTTAATATTTTAAAACGCGTCAATGTGCCTTTGAATGTTCTCGCGCGTGGTAGTATCGGGGGTTGGATAACAGTGTGCCCTGTCGTATCGTGTATTTCGCTTGCCAGAGGAGTGGGCGAATAGCCGCTACGTGCTTAAATCGTATTATAGCAACAGATTGGGAATTGTCAAAAACATTAGGTTTAAGGCATTGGCGCGGCAGGGCGCGTTGGGGTTGAGCGCGGTGCAGCGGTTGGTGTGGGCGTCGGTTCTTGCGTAATGTCGGCGGGGGTGAATCGTTTGAGCACGAGGACGAATTCGAGCCGCGCGAAATCTACACTCGGTTGAACCTCGGCTTCCTGGAACAGTTCAATGTCATGCTTACGGACGCTGGTCACCTGTCCGATGACCAGACGTTTGGGAAATCCGCCGCCCATTCCCGATGTTAGAATCAAATCACCTATCTTGACGACTTGACCCTGTGGCAAGTACTTGATGGTCAGGTTGCCGTTCACGTCCCCTTGCACGACGCCGGTCGCGCGCGTGGATTGCACGACGGCGTTCACGGCGCTGGTGGCGTCGGTGATGAGGAGCACTTTAGCCCAGCGCGTCCCGGTCGCGGTGACGCGCCCCACCAGTCCTTGTGGTGTGACGACGGGCATTCCCGTTTTGACTCCTGCGTCGCTACCCTGATCAATGATGATATAGCGCGCAAGGTTCGAAGGGTCTTGCCCCACGACGCGCGCCAGATCGGGATGGCGTTGCAAGACCGCGGCGCCCAGAATATCGAAATCGGGATTGGCTTGTTGGTAGGCGAGTTGTTGCCGCAACAGCGTGTTTTCGTTTTCCAGTTCGCGAATGCGCACGCGCGCGATGTTCAATTCGGCAACCTGATTTTGCAATTCTGTGACCTGTTCCCGCAATGCGTTCACATCGGCAAGTGTGCCGGCGATGCTGTCGGGGCGCAGGTAGCGCGCGCGCTGCCAGAGTGGTTGTAGCCAGCCCAGGGCGAGGTCTTCCAGCGGCTGGAGGAGACCTGTGGCGTGTAGAATCAGCGCAACAAGCGCAACAGTGCTGAGGACAATCAGCGCATGCGGGCGATTACGGTTGGGAGCGTACATTAGGAGGTTCGATTTCCGAATCGAACATCGGAAATTGAGAATCGAAAAATATCGTTAGCGTCTGCTGCGCGTGAACGTGACAACTTTGCGGAGGGTATCCAGTTCTTCCAGAACTTGCCCCGCTCCGCGTACGACGCAGGTGAGCGGATCATCTGCCACATACACACGCATCTTGGTTTCTTGCGAGAGTCGTTCGGCGAGGCCGTGCAAGAGCGCGCCGCCGCCAGCCAGTGCGATGCCGTACTGAAGTAAATCGGAGATCAGTTCGGGGGGAGTTTCGTCAATCGTTGTTTTGAGGGCTTCGATAATTTGATTGAGGGGATTGGCTAACGCTTCGCGAATCTCTACCGATGAGACTTCGAGTTCGGTAGGCAAGCCGGTGATGAGGTTGCGTCCGCGTAATAGATGAGTCTTTTCCTCGGCGAGCGGAAATGCCGAACCGATAGTCGTTTTGATTTCTTCTGCCATTCGTTCGCCGATGAGGACGTTGTATTTTTCACGCGCATAGCGAATAATCTCCTCGTCCATCTCGTCACCGGCGATACGAATCGAGCGACTGACGACGATGCCGCCGAGCGAAAATACAGCCATCTCGGTTGTGCCGCCACCGATGTCCACGATCATACTCCCCACCGATTCGGTGATGGGCAAACCCGCGCCAATGGCGGCAGCCATCGGCTCTTCGATGAGAAACACCTCGCGCGCGCCAGCATTCATCGCGGCATCGTGCACGGCGCGCTTTTCTACCTCCGTCACACCGCTGGGGATGCCAATCACAATGCGCGGATAGTGCGGAAGTGGCCAGAGGGCTTGATCGTGGACTTTGGTGATAAAGTACTCCAGCATCTTTTCCGCAACATCGAAATCGGAGATCACTCCATCGCGCAAGGGACGTACAGCCACAATATCAGCGGGTGTGCGCCCGATCATCTGCTTGGCTTCGGAGCCGATAGCGAGCACGCGTCGTGTCCGTTTTTCGACTGCCACCACAGAGGGTTCGTTGATGACAATCCCCACACCGCGCACGAGGACCAGCGTGTTGGCAGTGCCTAGATCAATGCCAATATCGTGTGAAAAGATACCCAAAAGGGCTTTGACAGGGCTAAACATACGAACGCATTATACCATATTCCATCGGTACGCAAAAAAGCGGAGTGGGCAACCCCAACTCCGCTTTGCCAGTGTCTATTTTTCTTCCTTCGTCTCGGTGGGTGCTTCTTCTTCCACCTTACCTTTCTTGATGACCTCTACTTCGGCGGTGGCGAGTGGTGCTTCTGTGGTAACTACTTCTTCTTTCACCGGCACGATTTTGGCGATCATCTCATCGGGGGATGTAAGAATCTCAATCTTGTCGCTCATTTGCAGATCGCGAACACAGAGACTTTGATGTACCCGTTCCAATTGACTCACATCTACTTCGATTTGGGGAATGAGGTCCAGCGGGAGCACACGAATTTGAACGCTCTCGATACCGTGAATCAACAACCCCTCGCCACGTGCCACGGCAGGTGAGGTGCCGGTGAGGACAAGCGGTATTTCGGTGGTGATTTTTTCGGTGAGTGACACCTGAAGCAAATCCACGTGTACCAGGCGTCCCGAAATAGGGTTGCGTTGTACTTCGCGTGTCAGGACCAGACGTGGGGCTTGGTTGTCAATCGTCAGTTTGATCAAGCGATTGCGTCCGGCTTGTACGACCACTTTATGCAAAGCGCGTTCTTCCGCTTGCAGCGGGAGAGGTTGCGCCAGATGTTTGCCATACAATATGATGGGTATTTGACCTGCGCGACGCAATGCGTTGACTTGTTTGCCGACAATGTGACGTGGTTGTGCCGATAACAAAATCTCTTCCATAGTGGGAATGACCTTTCTGATCTGAATCGAAAAATTGCCGTGCTATTTTAACGACAAAGAGTGAATTAGTCAAATCAAGCAAGCCCACTTGTTTTATAACGCCTGTTGTGCTACATTAGGTTACACAGATATACCCGGCACGGGCACAAACTTTCATTTTACCCAGCCGTGCCGTCTATGGCGTAAAGCCCCACCCCCGTGCCCCCTCCCCACGCCGCGCAGCGGCGTGGGGAGGGGGAATCAAGGGAGGAATGGGTGAGGTGGCGAGCGGCGAAGCCGCCCGCCACCTCACCCTCCTCACCCCCCCTTCTCTCCCCGCCACGCGGGGAGAGAAGGGGGCAGGGGGATGAGTGGGGTCAAGCCGTACCGTACAAACCAAAATGAAAGGTAATCGTTCAGCCCACTCTGTCATTGCGAGCGATTTTTGCGAAGCAATCCCCAACGTTGTCCACCGCAGATCGTAACGCGGAGATTCGTCGCAAAAAACGCTCCTCGCAATGACACCTGAACGGTTACAATGAAAGTTTGCGACCGTTGAAGGTATAGTTACGCAACGGCAACTTTATCGGGAAATGAAGGTTGTCCGAACGTAGAGTGAAGATGAAAGGAGGCGCAATGTCCACGCTGCTTATTCGTAATGGTCGTCTG
>DAOTYB010000145.1:0-15496 GCA_034435315.1 Anaerolineae bacterium
CCGAGTTTTGCGAGCGCGGTCGTAACGATGTCGAGCGGCACATTCGCGGACACTTCGCGGCGGCGCAGGTGCGGCATCTGCGCGACGAACGTCTGGAACAACTTGCCCCGATTCGACGGCAGACGCGCCTCCGGATTTTGTAACGCAACGACGCTGATGAGCCACAGCATCAGCGGGTTTGCCGCAAGCGTCCGCATCTTTCCGACCCAGCGAATTTGCTCGTCGAACAGTGCTTTGCCCCTGTCGCCCAGCGCGCGCTGGAGATAATCGCGGATTTCGTCTTCTTGCAGACCTTGCAGGACGAACGCGGCGGCATCATCGCGCAGACTCGCATCGTAATCGCGCTCACGGCAGGAGATGACGATGTGATGCGGCGTGCGGAGGAGCGCGTCGAGCGCGCCGCGCAGCGCGGTCTGGAATTCGGGACGCACTTCGTTCAAGCCATCGAGCAACAGGAGAAAGTGCATATCGGATTGCGCCAGCCATTGTTTGAGGATGCGCGTGCTTTGCGCCGCATCAGCATCGAGCATCAGGTTGGCGGGGCGGAGCATCTCGTTCACGCGCCGCGCGAGGAGCGTTTCCAGTTCTCCGCCTTCGTAGTATTTCAATTCGATGTAGATGGGGATTTCTCCAGAAACCAGGTTTCTTGGAGAAACCTGGTTTCTCGCTGCCTCCCACGCCAGATGCAACAGCGCGGTGGTCTTGCCGATGCCGGGTTCACCCAGCAGCACCAGTTTCCTTTCGCGCGCGAGGACGGCGTCCAGCGGTTCGGGTTTGGCAACGCGTTCCGGCGCGCGTGGATCGTAGCGCGCGGCAAGTCGGGGCGAAAAATCGTTCGCCCCTACTGGTTGGGGCGAAAAATCTTTTGCCCCGACGACGGTACGGTCAATGTAAGTCTGGTCATCCCAGAGGACGTACGGCTTGTTGGCAGCAACCTGCGCGAGGTACTCTTCGATGAGTATCGGGTCGGGCGCGCCGTGCAGTTTCTCGTGCACCACGCGCGCGATGAATTGCGCGAGGTCCTCCTTGACCCATTCGGCGAGTTGCGTTGGGTTCGTGAATTTAGGACGGCGAAAATAGCCGGCTTGGAAATGCTGAACGCGCGCGAGGAACGCGGCTTGTTCAGGTTCGGGCGTGCAATCTTTGACGTAAACGAGGATGCGGCTGGGGCGCGTGCGGCGAAACTCGGTGAACTCGAACTCGGTGACGGAAACGCCGCTCTCCATCTTCCAGCCGTAGCGCGCGCCATACACGCCAAGGTAGATGTCGGCGCGGGCAATCATCTCGCGGATGGCGTCGTACGACGGCATCGGTTGCGCGCCGTACGTCTCTGCCATCAACGGCGTATGCCCCAGCGCGCGAATTGTCTCCGCAACCGCCATACGCTCTGGTTGCAAATCATCCTGCGTGCCGCTGATGAAAATCTGGAGTGTCTCTGCCATCCCACGACCTCGGTGAGAAATCTTCAGCATTCAGGTATCTTGCAGAAACCAGCGTGCTGCTATCAAGGCACAGGCGCGGAATAATGGCGAAAACTGTACGTTTTGCGATAACCGAAATCCGTACTAAACACCGAAAAGAACTTGGCATGCGCGCGCGATGGAGGCACGCGTCGCATCGCGCGCACTCCCCGCGCGAGGATACTCATTGGATTGTACAACTTGCGACACAGCCAATCGTACCCCTCGCGCAATTGTTCCACTGTCATTCCTTTGGGATGATAGGTGACATGCGCTGTGTCGTACAAACTCCACGGCACGTTCGGGAGCAAGCGTCCCTCGCGCAACCATTGCTCCCGCTGCGGTGTGCCCGGATATGGCGTCAAAATTGTCACACTCACACCATCCAACTCTGACTCGCGAATAAATTTCCATGTCTCCTCAAACACCTGCGGCGTATCGTGATCGAATCCAAACACGAACAAACCGACCACACCGATCCCGTGCCGATGAATCTCCCGAATAATCTGTTTGTACTTTTCGACGTTGCCACTGCTCTTGCCGCCCAACTCGCGCCGATTGGCAGGATTGATGGATTCAAAGCCGATAAAGAATTTATCGAGGTGCGCGCGACGCGCCAGTGCCAGCAGTTCGGGAAACTCACCCACCATCATCTCCGCCTGCGCGGTCCATCCATCGAGAGGCAATCTGGCAAACGCTTCAAAGAGTTGCACAATGTAATTCGGATGCGTACGAAAATTCAAGCCAAAGTTATCATCGGTCAGGAAAAAGCGTTTGATGCCGCGCCGTTGAATTTCCTCCACCACTTCGTCAATCGGACGATGCCGCATTATCCTGCCGCTCACACGAATCGCGGTGCAAAACGTACAGTTGCGCGGACAACCACGCGTGACCTCGAGGTATGGTGTCCAATAGTACTTTTTTTCGTTCACCATTTTGATCACGCGATCGGTCAGACGCGCAACACCCGCCAGCGGAGCCCATTCTTCGTCCACGTACATTTTTTGCAATGTGCCCCGCGCAAAATCCTGAATAATCTGCGGCCAGGTACGATACCCTTCGCCGACCACGACGACATCCGCCCACGCCGCGACTTCATCGGGGGCAAGGGTCGCATGGGTTCCACCAATCACTACTGTCGTACCCCGCCGCCGCGCCTCCAGCGCAATCGCGCGCGCGCGGTCTATCGAAAGCGTCTTGCTGGTAATGCCCATCAAGGTGTGAGGCGTGCACCGACTGAAATCAATCGGTCGCAGGTCCTCGTCCCAGATTTCCACCGGAATTTCCTCCGGCACCAGCGACGCCAGACGCATCAACGTATAGGGCGCTCCGTGCGCGCGACCATAGATCAACCCGTCGCGCCGCGGATAGACCAGAACGATTTTATCAATATCCATAAGCCTACCTCTCGAAAAAAGTGTGAACACTATATTCAAGGCACACGCGATTGTCAACCCCCGCCTAGCACAGGATTTAACCTCGTGCTACTTTTCAATCGTGATGGCGCTCACCGCCGCCGCAAGCGTTCGCGTGTCCAAACTGCGTCCCACCGCGACGATGGCTGTCGCGTCACTCGCTTGCTCGAGCGCGCTCCCGCGCGCCGCGCCTTTGACGCCGATGATGACGTGCGCGCGCTGCGCGGTCTGCCGCACATCAATTTGCGCGCCCAGGGCCCGCAACTGCTCGACCGTGCGATCACCCAGATTCGCCGCCACATCACCCTGCGACGCAATCACAACGATTTGTCCCGCCGGCACCTGCATCAGAAAATCGGTCATCGCGCGCGACTCGGCGCGATCTTCCACCATATCGAATCGCCGCGCGCTCTGTACCGCGCCCGATTGCGGATCGAGCACAACGACGTTGTAGCCGCGCTTGCCCGGCGCGACCTCGCGCCCATTCACCTGAATCGAAGCGACCTCCGCGCTGCGCGCGATGATTTCGACCGGGCTGGTTACGCCGGTCGCGCCAATCGCAAAATTCGGCGGCAATACGTCGCGCGGACGCGCCGCGTAAGCGAATCGCAACACCAGATCGTTGATGCCAACACGCAGCGCGCGCGCAGGAATCGTCGCGGAATAATTTTCCCAGCCCGCGCGCAAATCGAATCGCTGAATCGGCTGACCGTTGACGACAAGTTCAAGCGTTTGCGCGGGCGCGTTGGGATATACAAACGGCAACGCGCGGATGGTGAGGCGATAATCGCTCAACTCGCGAATCGGAAAGACAAGGCGCGCGCTCGCGCGATTCGCCCAGTTCGCACTCTCACCGCCGATCACTTCATCGCGATCCCACCCCTCGGCTTGGTACACGCGCGCGGCATCGGTGCCAAAGACGATGTGTTGCGTCGCCGGCAATTGCGCTTGATTGACGCGATACGCCAGCACGCCATCGCGATCGTAAACTTTTTCGCCGAGCGGCATCACTTGTTCGATGTACTTGAGCGTCGCCGCGCGCGTATCGGCGTACGGCAGACGATTCGGCGCGGCGGCGTTGACGACGACGTAGCGAATATCGTAGAACGCGGCGAGGAACGGTGCTTCGGCGCGATCACGCGCCAGCGTTTCGGGTGGAATTTCGTTGTAGCGTTGCACCTGCGCGAGCGAATGGAACAACGACACGCGCGTAAAGTACTCGAACAGCGCAGGCGGGTTGCGCGAGGTGTTGCCCGAAAACAAAAATTTGCCGTGAACGCTCTGATAGTACTGCGTGCGCGTATCCTCCGCGCCTTGCATCGTGAAACTGTTGCGCCAGCCGAGCGGCACACTCAAGATAGCAAATTCGCCCGGCTCGCGCGCAATCTGCGCGTACACCTCCGGCACGCGCGCATCGGTGAGCGGAAGGGGCAGCGCGAGATGCTCGAATAAAGTCAAAAGTAAAAAGGCAAAAGGCAAAAGTATTGCCAACTTTGAACTTTGAACTTTGAACTTTTGACCTGTCCACGCGAGCGCGAACGCGACCAGCACCGCGAGCGAAAGCATCACCAAAATCGAATAGCGATTCGGCACGCGGTTTTCTTTGAGGAAGGGAATGTAATGCAAGAACAAGAACGGCATCGGAAAAGTGACTTGCAAGCCATCGAAATCGAAAATGGATTGACCGTTGATATGCAAGAGCGGACCCAGCGAAAGAATCACGAACGCAATCACCGCGACGATCCACAGCGCCAACTTTTTGCGATAGACGAGCGCGCCAAGCATCGCGAGCGCGAGCGTCGCGTATCCCAGAAACACGGTGTTGACATCCACGAATTGCGAATTGCCCTGCCGCACCGCATCGAGTTCCTGAACCCAGTGCCGATTGAGCGGATGCAAACTCGTGGGCGTGATCAGACCAACGAGATCAACGAGGAGTTTTTCCGCGTGTCCCCAGCCCGGCAGTTGATAGCCGCTGAAGAACATTTCGCCGACCAGCGGCACAAGGAGCGGCGCGTAAATCAACGCGGCAACAAGCGTCATCACCGCGAGGCGCGCCAGCACGCGCGGCGCGCGCGCGGCGCGCCACTCGAACGCAAGATACAACAGCGTGAACAGGACGAGCAGCGGCGCGTGCGCGGCATCGCTGTAGAACGCGAGCGCGGCAAAGAGACCGGCGAGTAACGGATTTTTCCATTCCGATTTCGGGCGGTTAGAAACCGCCGCCACAACTACGCCAAGCCGACCTTCGTCGGCTAAAGTCGCCGCAGGGCGACTTGGCACAGGGGTTGCGGCGACTTGAGTCGCCTGCACCGTCTTCATCAGAAACAAAATGTAGAACGGAAACCACTGCGTCGTCAAAACCGTGTAATGCCCCAGCGCGGCGTACACCATCCGCGATGATGCGAACGCAAAGACCGCGCCCGCCGTAAAGGTTACAAGTTGCAGGTTCAAAGTTTCAAATTGACCCACCTGAAACCTGAAACCTGAAACTTGGAACAAATACCCCACCAGCAAATACACCCCAAACGCGCCCAGCACGAACGTCGCCAGCACGGTGGCGTTGACCGCCGGAATCAAGCCGAACGCGAATTGCAGCGGCAAACCCAGAATCGCGTTCGTCCACAACACTGTGAAACTCGCCAGGTTCACGCCAAGCGGATAAAAGACGTGGCGTGTGAAGAGCAGGCTGGTGTGCGCGTCGAACAAGGCATGCTTGACCCACCACTGGCTCCACACAAAACTATACTCGTCGAATGCCCACGTCTCGCTCCCCGGCACGTGCGTATTGAAATGCGCGATGAGCGGGTAAGTGAGAACGAGCGCGAGCGCGAGGTAGGCGAGCAAAACCATCAGGTTCGACAAACGACCAACGACGAAAGACGAAGGTATTCTCTCGTCCTTCGTCGTTCGTCCTTCGTCATTCGTCCTCCGTCCTTCGTCCTTCGTCGTTCGTCCTTCGTCATTCGTCATTCGTCCTCCGTCCTCCATCATCGCCACTCGACACGCGGCGACCGCCACACCGACGCGCCGCGCGTCATCTCGATTGAAAATTGCGTCACGTGCACCGGGATTTCGCGCGCGTACCATTCCACAATCGTATCGCCGATTGCCCATTCGAGCGGTGGAACGGCAAAGCGATATTTGTCTTGGGTAACCAGCGCGCCGCGTGCATCGAGCCACGCCAGCGTCATTTCCGTTTCCCGACGATCCGGCGGTAGCGCGATGATTTGCCAGTACAACAACGCACCCTGTGGCTCTTCGTTGTAGCGCGAGACGCCCACCAGTTTCAAGTACGGATTGAACTCGATGTTCAATTCCTGTTGCGGCAGCGCCGGCGCGCCCAGGCGCCACGCGGTAAAGTACGTCCCATTTGCAACGTGCGCCGCGTGCGGCGCGACGCGCGTCAACCACTCGAACGGCGGTGCGTAATCGCGAACGAAAATGTAGAGCGCATCGGCTTGCTGCGCGCCAAAGATGAGCGCGCGCTGCGCGTTCGATTCTTTGAACCGCGTCGCACGCTCGATGTAGCGCGAAGTTGGCACGCGCTCGCCCAACAACATCAGCGTCGGATGACGATACACTTCGGTCGAAATGTAAATCGGTACGGTCGCGGGTTGCTGCTGAATGAACGCGGACGCCTCCGCGAGATCACTATCGAACTTGAGGGGCACCTCGGGATGATTTGCCCACGCCACAAAGTAATCGTACGTCGTCCACACGGCGCTGCCGATGAGACAAGACGCAATCAGAGCGCGGGCGACGAATTTTCGATTTTCGATTGCCAATTGCCGATTTAGAAATCGAAAATCGAAAATCGAAAATCGAAAATCCAGCGCTTCCATCGCAAGCGCAGGAAACACAAACACGCCGGGCACCACGCCTAACACGCGCACCCCTTTGGGAATCATATCGGCGGTGAGAAACGCGGGCAAGCACATCACCACGAACCACAGCAACAAGAAACGATACTGCGGTTGACGCCAGCGCCTGAGCGCGATTACCACGCCCGCCAGAAACCACGGCGCGATGAACAAATCGAAAATCGGTTTGCCCGGCAGGTTGTAATGCCGGCTCTGATAGCCCAGCCCCGGCACCACAAACTGCGCTAGATTGCCGACCACACTCGTCGCGAACGCGACAAGCGGATTTGCTTGATCGAAAATCGAAGTGCTATCGAAACGCCGGGTGAATTGCACCGGATTCTGCGCGAAATAGAGGAGGAGCGGTAGCATCACGAGCAACGCGCACAATGCGGCGATGATGAGACCGATGAATGACGAACGACCAATGACGAAGGATGTTCGTCTTTCGTCTTTCGTCATTCGTCCTTCGTCATTCGCCCATCGCCAGATCACAAATTCCATCGCGACGAACACCGCAACGAACACGCCCACGAATCGTCCCGGCGAGTAGGTGTAGATCGCCAGTCCCAGCACCGCGCCCGCGCTCGCGTAGAATCGCCAATCGCGCGTGTGGAAGGCGCGCCACAAGAGCGCATAGCCAATCGCCTCGACCAGCGGCAAGAGCGTATCGCGATGCGCGTTGCGCGTCATCTGAATATGCCAGAACGAAATCGCGAGCAGCGCGCTCGTGAGAAACGCGAGGCGCGTCGCGCGCTTGCGCGAAAAAATTCCCGCCGCCCATTCGCGCACAAACCAGAACGTGACCGGAATCGTCACCAGCCCGGCGATGATGGCGGGGAGACGCGTAGCAAGCGGCGTGACGCCAAAGAGCGCGTACGAAAGCGCGGTGAGGTAAACGTAAATCGGTTCGCGTCCCAGATGCGCGTGAAACCAGATGTTAAAATTTCCCGCCAGCACATCGAGCGCGTCGAGTCCCTCCACCGCTTCATCGCCAAACAGACCCGGCGGCAGCCGATCGAGCACGTAGACGCGCAACGCAATCGCCACGAGCGCGACCGCCAGCACCACCACCCAATCTCTAATCTCTAATCTCCAATCTCTAATCCCCAATCTCCACTCTCTCACCTGGGATTCACCACCACGAACTGCGCGCCCGCGCGATCCTGCAACCAGCGAATCTGTTCTTGCACCAGACCGACCCAGTAGTTGATGGCGCGAACGCTGCGCAAACGAATCGCGCCGGTAATCGTGACCGTGCGTCCCGGCAACAGCGGCTCGCCCAATCCCCAACGATACGGATGATCAATGCCAACACGTCCATCGAAATCCACGCCGACGCGGTACGCGTAGATTTCATCGGGAAAACCGCGCGTGTAGAACGATTCGCCTTCGTCGTACACAAAACCGGGCGGTGGACCTTGCGTTTCGAGTGGACCGTTCGAATTGTTCTTGACGGTGATACTCACGTGCAACAAATCACCACTCGGCAAAGTTGTCGGCGTCAAACTGACCGCGACGATTTGCGGAATCGCGTCCGCCGGCGCGCGCACCGCGACGCGCTGCGTGCCTTTGTAATCGTGCAACCACGCGACCTGCTCGCGCACCAGTCCAGCCCAATAATCCACAAACTGCGGATTATGCATCCGAATCGCGCCGGTGATGGTGCGAGTTTCGCCGGGCGCGAGTGGCGCGCCCAATCCCCAGCGATACGGATGATCCCAGCCCGTGCGTCCGGTGAAATCAATCCCCACGCGATACGCGTTCAACACATCGGGAAAACCGCGCGTGTAGAACGTATCGCCCTCGTCGTACACGAAACCGGGATCGGGACCTTGCGTTGGCAACGTCTCGTCGGAATTGTTCTTGACGGTGATACTCACCTGCAGCACATCGCCCACATTCAAAATTGTCGGCGTCAGTTTGACCTGAACGATTTGCGGCAGCGGTGCGACGAGTGGATGCACCGCAATCGTTTGTACGCCTTGCCGATCCTGCACCCACGCGATACGTTCGCGCACCAAGCCGACCCAGTACGCGCGCGTGCGCGGCTGCGTCAACCGAATTCCGCCGGTGATCGTGCGCGATTCGCCGGGCGCGAGCGGCGCGCCCAAACCCCAACGATACGGATGATCAATACCGGTGCGTCCGTCGAAATCAATGCCCACGCGAAACGCGTTCGGCACATCGGGAAAACCGCGCGTGTAGAACGTATCGCCTTCGTCGTACACAAAATCGGGCGCGGGGTCTTGCGTCGGCAACGTCTCGGTGGAATTGTTCTTGACGGTGATGCTGACGTTCAGCACTTCGCCACTCTCCAACACCCTTGGCGTAAACGTGACGCGCGTGATGTCGTATGGCGGTGGGATGCGCGCGGCTTTTTGGAACGCGTACCACGCCGGGCGACGATTGCCGGCATCGTCCACCAAGCCCCAGCCGCCGTTGGGATACTTCCACGTGAACCAGAACGCGCGCGCGACCGTAGCGGTGCCCAGCGCACGCACCACCTCAAAGCCGCGTTGCAAGTACTCGGCGACGGCATCTTCACGCGTGAGATTGTCGGGCCAGGTAAAGTTCAAATCCGCGCCAAACTCGGTGAGCCACAGCGGCTTGCCGGCGATGGCGCGCGCACGCGCGAGCGAATCGCGCAGTTCGCCGTATTTCCAATTTGGAAACGGAAAATCGCCGACGCCCAGTCCCAGCACGTGCCAGCCCGCCGCATCGAACGCGCCTCCGGATGCTTGCGCAACGCGCTGCAAATAGTCGAACTTTTCGCCGCAACAAATTCCACCAGAAATGACCGGCAAATCGGCGACGGCTTTGATTTTGGTGTAACACGCCTTGAGCAAACGCCCATAATCTTCCGGTCGAATGCCCTGCCCTTCGGGCTCGTTGAAAATCTCGATGGCGTGAATTTTGTCGCGATAGAACGCCGCCAGTTTTTGCGCGAGGTCACTCACTCGACTTATGTAACCCACTTCGGGTGTCAGCCATTCCGGGGCACCGTGTGACGGCGGAAATTCGTCGAACGTCTCGGTGTTGATAAGCACAAGAATCTTGACGTCCAGCGATTTGTACTGCTCGATGATCCAATCCAGTTCAAAGTTTTGTCCGCTGTGAAAATTCTGAAACTTGCGGACGACCAAATAGCGAATCCAGCGCGGACCGAGTTCGCGCAGTTCCGCAACGCTCGGCACAACCACATCACGAATACCCGGATTGATAGACAAGCCGACCAGTGGATCTGGTTCTGTCATCTCGCGGGAGTGCATATTGGAAGTCTTCTGCAAATCCGCTGCTGACATTCTTTCCTCCTTCGAAAATGTGGGGCAAATTTGCGTCCTCTATTTTCATCCGTCGTGGTGGGCGCGTGCGCCCATGAACAACTCCTTCGAAAATACATTTGTCCACGAAGGTCACGAAGGAACACGCAGAAAAAATCTTCGTGTCTCTTCGTGCCCTTGGTGGACAAGTAACCATGCAAAAGTTGTTTCCGCTTGGGGCGAAAGATTTTTCGCCCCCACAGGATAATTACTCAGCCGTCCTATCCATTGCGAAATAGCCTCACCCCCTGGCCCCCTCCCCGCGCTGCAGAGCAGCGTGGGGAGGGGGAAACAAGGGAATAGGGGTGTGGGCAGGTGGCTTCGCCGCCCGCCCACACCCCTCCTCCCATATCCCCCCTGCTCTCCCCGTTTTGCGGGGAGAGCAGGGGGCAGGGAGATGAGAGGGTTATTCCCGTAGAGGCGAAAGATTTTTCGCCCGTACAACGATGGCGCAACAACGAGCACCATAACCTTCCGATGGCGGAAAAAGACTTTTGCACACCTACTTATTTTCATCCCTCGTGGCAGGCGCAGGCGCCGATGGACAACTCTGGACGGAAAAGACGTATCAAACTTATTCCACCTTCCACTGAATTTCGACCAGCCGATCCAACAATTCCAGATCGCGATGCAGTACTGCCATCACACGCGGCAAGGCGCGATACACCTCTTCCAGCGCGCGCGATCCTTGCTCCTCGGAGATTTCCAAAAGCGCCACGGCGCCGCGCGCGGCGTGCGCGGACAACTGCGCCAGTAGACGACGAAAAACTACCAGGCCGTCTTCACCACCATCCAGTGCAAGGCGCGGCTCGAACGCGCGGATCTCGCGCGGCAACTCGTCCCAGCGCGCGCGCGGAATGTACGGCAAATTAGCCACCAGCACATCGAACGGCACAGAGACGCGCTCGAGCAAATCGCTTTCGATGAATTCGATGCGTGCCGCGACGCCGAGTCGCCGCGCGTTGAGGCGCGCGACCTCGAGCGCGTCGCGCGAAATGTCAGTGGCCAGGACGCGCGCATTGGGCAAATGATGCGCCAGCGTCACCGCCAGCGCGCCCGAACCTGTGCCAACGTCCACAATGACGGGCGCATGCTTTTGCCGCGCGCGTTCGAGCGCAAGGTGCACCAGCATCTCGGTCTCGTGGCGCGGAATCATCACGCGGCGATCCACCACAAAATCGAGGTGGTAGAATGTCTGATGTCCCAGAATGTACGCCAGCGGCTCGTGTTGCGCGCGGCGCGCGACAGTGGCGGCATAACGCGCCGCCACATCGGGGGACAGTGGTTCGTCCAAACGCGCGAGCACACTCTCTCGCGTCGTTTCGAGCGCGTGCGCGAGCAACAGTTCCGCTTGCAAGCGCGCGTCATAGTACGGCATCGTCGCGCCGAGTGCGCGCGTGGCGTCGAGGAGTGCGTACTGGAGGGTAAGAGGTTGCGCGGCTTTCAATTCCTCTGCCGTGATTCTTTCAAATTATCCTACGTTTTCAGCGCGGTGATCGTTACGCCCTCTCTACTCAAAATCAACAGGGCGATGGCACCTAGCCCTACGGCAAACCACAACGTGCACACCCGCACAAAGAGTGTCGTGGCGGCAGCAAGCGTGGCACTCGTTCCGAGTACGAGTTGTAACAACGTGGTCATACTCCCTTCCGTCGTACCCAAACCGCCCGGCGTGAACGTTGCCGCGCCAAAGAGCGTGGCACCGGCATAGATAAAGGTCGCCACCAGCAACAGGTGTGCCGTCGCCGCAAGTCCAAAGCCGTGCAAAATCAAAAAGAGCGCGACACACTCGCCGAACCACGCCACCAGTGACAACGCGACCGCCACGAGAAGAGGACGCCATCGCAAGAGCAGGTACGCGCTATCGTACAAATTCCACAACAGATTTGCCGGACGCTCCAAAAGTTGCCGCCGTGTCAGGCGTTGCAGGAACCACTCGACCATTCGACGCGATTGTACCACGCCTACAATGCACACCAGACCGACGCAGATGACCATCAACGCCGGCAAGCCCAGGGGAAAAACGCTGATGCCCAGCGCGGCGAGCAAGACCATCCCCATCACATCGGTCAAGCGTTCCGCCGCAACGATAGATGCTGAACGACTCACCGGCACATCGTAGCGCGCCTTGAGTAAGACCGCTTTGAGCAACTCGCCGAGTTTGCCCGGCACCATCGTCAACGCAAAGCCGGCAAGGAAAATCAACAAACTGGGACCCCACGCGACCGAGGTCATTCCAAGCACCCGCAGGTAATAATGCCAGCGGACAAATCGCAGCCCATAATTGATTAACACGGCAATGAGCGTGAAGGATAACCAGAACCAATCCCAATGCACGAGGGCATCGGCAAGTTGAGGTATATCGGCATACAGCATCAACACAAAATACACGAGCGCGGCAAAGGCAAGGGACCAGAGGATTCTGGAACGCAGGTGGGTCAGCATCAAAAGTTATCTTATCACAACTCACGCCTTATCGCAAATACCTTTTTGGTTTTTTGCTTGCACACCGCAATCACGCTATAATTTATTTGTCTACATCTGACAATCCGATGCGTTCACGCCGCGTACGTTCGCGGCGACTATTTTCCGTAACGGAGTCATCACAAATGGGAATGGCAGTGATTGTTCACGGAGGGGCTGGGGCTATTGAAGCGCACCATCTTGAAGCGCATCGCGAAGGGACGCGCAGCGCCGCACAAATCGCTTGGGACATTTTACAGCGCGGCGGTAGCGCGCTCGATGCCGTGGAAGCCGCAGTAATCGTGATGGAAGACAATCCTGTATTCGACGCCGGCATTGGCGCGTTTTTGGATCGCGAGGGCAAGGTGAGTCTAGACGCGAGCATTATGGACGGACGCACGCTCGATGCCGGCGCCGTCGCAGGCGTGGAGCACATCAAAAATCCTATCGTGCTGGCGCGGCGCGTGCTGGCAAGCGAACACACTTTTTTGATTGGTCGCGGCGCAGAGGAATTTGCACGCGAGCACAATATCGCGCTGATTGACAATACGCTCTTGCGGACACCAGAGCAAATCGCAATCTGGGAGCAGTATCGCGCTCAACCGCCTGTTCGCGAAGGCGCGCACTATGTTCCCGTGCAAGGGTTCGGCACCGTCGGCTGTGTGGCTGTGGATCGTGACGGTAACATTGCAGCAGGAACTTCGACCGGCGGCACTCGCTTTAAACGCCCGGGACGCGTGGGCGATTCACCGTTGATTGGAGCGGGCGTGTACGCTGACAACACCCGCGGTGGCGCATCCTCCACAGGTTGGGGCGAAACGATTACGCGGGTCGTCCTCGCCAAACACGCCATAGATGTTCTCGCCAGCGGTTGTGAACCCCGCGCGGCAGCCCGTCTGGCAATCGAATATCTGGCGCGACGCGTCGGCGGCACCGGCGGCATCATCCTCGCCGACCTGCACGGGCGAATCGGTTTTGCTTTCAACACGCCGCGTATGGCACGCGCTTACATCGTCGAAGGTATGTCGAATGTTATCGCGGAGGTTTGAGTTGTCTGGTTGTCATAATATTGGATGGTGAATAAAGAATTTTATGTTTTTGCCCAAAAGAAATCGAAAAAACCCTTGACTTTAGGTATTTTGCATCGTATAATGACACCGTGAGGACGCGATTTGTCCCACCTTGCAAAGGAGAGACGGGGCTGCCTGTCTCAATTTTATTGTTTATTCCGTGAATGCGACTATGGCGAAAAAAGTCACCCGAAAAGATCGAGAAAAAATCAAACCTTCAAAAGAGTCCACCGCTGGAACGGAGACTAGCAAACGCGCCCGCGGCGCGACCGCGCGCGCATCCAAAGAGGAACTGGCGTTAGAAGCGGCACAAGCGCCTGAAGAACCAACGCCAGTCGAGGAATTGATTAAAAAAGGTAAAGAGCAAGGCTATCTGACTCAGGACGATATTCTAGCCGTATTTCCCGAAGCCGAATCAAATCTTGAACAGTTGGAAGAGTTGTACATCGTCTTGTTCGACGAAGGCATCTCCGTCGTCGAAGCCGAAAAACCTACGTCCGAAGAAAGCGAGGCGATGGAGAGCCCTAAACCTCAGGAAGACCTCGACCTGAGCGCCATCGGTATTGACGATACGGTCTCGCTCTACCTGAAAGAAATTTCGCGTATTCCTCTGTTGACGGCGGAGCAAGAAGTGGAATACGCGCGCGGAATGGAAATGGGGCGCCGCGCGCGCTATCGCCTTGCCAAAGACCATCTCTCGCCCGCCGAACGCGCGCGCCTGGAGAAAAAAGTGCGCGAGGGCGAAATGTATCGCCAGAAACTCATCAAGGCGAACTTTCGACTCGTCGTTTCGATCGCGAAAAAATACATCGGGCGCGGCGTGTCGTTCCTCGATTTGATTCAAGAGGGGAACATCGGCTTGATTCGCGCGGTGGAAAAATTCGATCATCATCGCGGCTTCAAGTTCAGCACGTACGCCACGTGGTGGATTCGGCAAGCCATCACGCGCGCGATTGCCGACCAGGGGCGCACGATTCGCGTGCCGGTGCATATGTGCGAGCGTATCAACAAGTTGACGCGCGTCTCGCGACAACTGGTGCAAGAACTGGGCCGCGAACCGACCAGCGAAGAACTCGCTCGTGAGTTGAATACGACCCCGCGCAAGGTCGAACGCATCATCAAGATTTCGCAACGTCCACTGTCGCTGGAAATGCCGGTGGGTGAAGAGCAAGATTCGCATCTCGGCGATTTCATCCCCGACGATACGACGCTGGGTCCCACCGATGCCGCGTCGCATCAATTGTTACGTGAGCAGATGGAAGAACTGCTCACCTCGCTCAGCCCGCGCGAGGGACGCGTGTTGCAATTGCGCTTTGGGTTGAAAGATGGCAAAGCGCACACGCTGGAAGAGGTCGGACGCAAATTTGGCGTGACGCGCGAGCGCATCCGTCAAATCGAGGCAAAGGCGTTACGCAAATTGCGGCATCCGTCGCGCTCGCGCAAACTGCGTGACTTTTTGGAATAGCGCACCTCAATACAAAACCCGCTTCGATGCCACGAATCGAAAGCGGGTTTTGTGTTCGGGCGCACAAGACATTACGCCTTGACGATGGAATCCACCGGGCACACCGCAACGCACTTGGGCGAATCAGCATGGCCCACGCATTCCACACACGTGTTCGCGTCAATCACGTAGATGGGGCTCCCCTCGCTGATCGAATTGGTAGGACATTCGGGCAAACACGCGCCGCACGCGATGCAGTCGTCCGTAATTCTCATTGCCATAGTTGAATCCTCCCCAGGATGATGTTGGCGTATTGTATCGCAATTCGTCAAATCGTCAAAAAACGTAACTACTCAGCCAAGACTGAACTTGGACGGTTTTTGTATTGAAAAGTATACCTACGTCAGCGATAATGGTGGCGATGCCACCAATACCACTCCCGACGCAAGAACAAGTTC
>DAOTYB010000146.1:0-6643 GCA_034435315.1 Anaerolineae bacterium
TTCGTCATCTGTCATTCGTCCTTCGTCTTTCATCCAGCGCTCCTAGCACCGCGCGTCGCACCGCCCGCGCGATGAGCGCGCCGAGCGGCGAAATCGGTCCGGCGTACTCATACGCCGCACCGCGTTCCGTCGTTGCAATCACGATCGAATCGGTACCTGTGCCACTGGCGCGCGAACCATCGGGCGCGCGGACGTCGTGTTCAATCAGCGCGAGTGTTTTCGCTTCGGTTGCGGTGATGATCGCATTAACGCGCGCTGCTATCGAGACGCGCGCATCGGCAATGACGATGATGTTGATGGTGTTTGCAGTCACCGGCGCAGCAGGCGTGATGCCCGCCGCAATCGGGTGACTGATGCCAACCGTCACGATAGCAATCACCGTTGTCGCTGCGTCGCGTTCGGTGACGATTTGCGCGCGTTCAGTTTTCGCTGCGGTCAGCAAACCGATGAATGGTTCGGCGATGCCGTGTGCGCGCGCGAACGCATCGAGATCGTCGCGCGGCGAACGATTGGCATAGTCGCGAGGTACGTGCACGTTGATGATGTGACGCGCGCGCGTCAGTTCACTGCCGACGACCGCCGAACTCAACACGACGAGCGGCGCATCGCTCCAGACGTGAACCGCGCGCGCGTCGTATTCACAATGCACGCCATCAATCGGCAAATTCACGCGCTCTTCTCCGCGACGCCCGCTTCGGCGAACGTCGCCATCTCGTCCAGAATTTTCGCGGCGGCGATGCAGAGCGAAATGCCAAGTGCCGCGCCCGTCCCTTCGCCCAAACGCAAATCCAAATCGAGCAACGGTTCGAGGCGCAAATGTTCCAGCGTCGCGCGATGACCGATTTCGACGGAACGATGCGCGGCGATGAGGTACGGCTGCACCGCGGGCGCGAGTCCGTACGCGATGAGTGCCGCCGCGCCCGAGATGAATCCGTCAATCACGACCGGCACTCCGCGCGCTGCCGCGCCAATCATCACCCCGGCGAGTCCACCGATTTCGAATCCGCCGACATCGCCCAGCACATCGAGCGCGTCGTTCGGATTCGGCTTGTTGATTTCGATGCCGCGCTCGATCGCCGCGATTTTACGCGCGAGCCCAGCATCGTCCACGCCGGTGCCGCGCCCGGTCACTTCGCGCACCGGACGCCGCGTGATCGTCGCGACAATCGCGGACGACGGCGTGGTGTTGCCGATGCCCATATCGCCGGTGCCGATGATGTCCGCGCCGCGTTCGATTTCGCGCGTCACGATTTCGATGCCGGCTTCGACGGCGCGGCGCGCTTCGTCGCGCGTCATTGCGGGACCGATCGAAAAATCGCGCGTGCCTTTGGCGATTTTCGCGTTCACGAGTTCGGGGTGTGCCGGCAAATCGGCGGCAACGCCGATGTCCACGACGACCACGCGCGCGCCGACGTGCCGCGCCAGCACGTTGATTGCCGCGCCGCCGCGCAGAAAATTCAAAACCATCTGCGGCGTTACCTCGGCAGGATACGCGCTCACGCCTTGCCGCGCGATGCCGTGATCACCTGCCATCGTGATGATGGCGGGCTGGGCAAAGCGCGGCCGTACCTTGCGCGTGATGCCGGCAAGTTGAACCGAAAGGTCTTCAAGTCGTCCTAAACTTCCCTGCGGCTTGGTCAGTTGATCCTGACGCGCGCGCGCCGCACGCATCGCGTCATCGTCGAGTGGTTGAATGTTGGCAATGGTCTGCTGTAGTGTCATAGGGTTGACTTTCCTCACAATGACCGACGACCCATTCCCGATTGCCGATTTTCGATTGCCGATTGCCGATTCCCTCAAATCGCAAATCGAAAATCGAAAATCCTCCGTCCTTCGTCGTTCGTCATTCGTCATTCGTCATTTGTCATTTGTCCATTTGGCTCATTGGCACATTGGCTCATTGGCTCATTTGTCGTTCGTCCTTCGTCAAAACTCAATTCCCGGCTGCGCCTTGATGCCGCGCGCGTACGGATGCTTGATCTCGCGCATCTCGGTCACCAGATCGGCGTACTCGATGAGCGCCTCGGGCGCGTCGCGCCCCGTGATGATGAGATGCAATTCGGGTGGTTTGTGTTCGCGTAACCACGCGATCATCTCGTTCACATCAATCCAGCCGTAATTGAGCGCGTAGGTCATTTCATCGAGCAAGATAATGTCGTACGCGTTGCTCGCGATTTTTTCTTGCGCGAGTGCCCACGCTTCGCGCGCGCGTGCCGCAGTTTTTTGCAGATCTTTCGACAACCACGTGAATCCATCGCCGCGCGAGTGCCATTCGATTCCCAGTTTGCGCGCGGCTTGAATTTCGCCATAGTTGCTCGTTTCCGCTTTGATGAATTGAATCACACACAGCCGCATCCCGCGTCCCCATGCGCGCAAGAGGATGCCAAACGCGGCAGTGCTTTTGCCTTTACCGTTCCCGGTGTTTACAATCACAAGACCGTGTCTCATTTTTTTACTCCGTTAGTCGCGTAGTCTCGTAGTCTCGTAGTCTTGTAGGCGCATTCACTCGACTACCTGACTATTCGACTACCCGACTACTCGACTACCTGACTACTTGACTACCAAACCACCGCCATCGGTTGCTGCGTGTGCGGATGCGGTAGCACGAGTAAATTCACGCCATATACCTCGCGCAAAATGTCCGGCGCGATCACTTGACGCGGCGAGCCGCTGGTGTAGATGCGTCCGTCCTTGAACAAGACGAGGCGCGAGCAGTACTGCGCGGCAAGATTGAGGTCGTGTGAGACGATGAGCACCGCAAGACCGCGCTCGCGATTCAAGCACCGCACCAGTTCCATCACCTCGATTTGATGTTTGATGTCAAGATGCGCGGTCGGTTCGTCGAGCAAGAGGATTTGCGGCTCTTGCGCGAGCGCGCGCGCAATCACAACGCGCTGACGTTCGCCGCCCGAAAGATGATTGACCAGCCGATCAGCGAGCGCCCACGTTTGCGTTGCTTCCATCGCGGCACGCGCGATTTCACGATCACGCACCGTCTCATTTTGCCACCACGCCAGATGCGGCACGCGCCCCATCATCACAATCTCGAACGCGGTAAAACCCGGCGGCAACTCGACGGCTTGAGGTACGACGGCGATGGTGCGCGCAATCTGTTGTGCACTGAGCGACGCGAGTTCGCGCCCATCGAGCCAGATGCGACCGCGTTGCGGTGACAGGACACGACTGAGACATTTGATCAGCGTGGACTTGCCCGATCCGTTTGGGCCAATCACGCCGACGAGTTCGCCGGGCTGAATCGCCAGATCAATGTCGTTAAGCACAATTTGGTCGCGATACGCGAACGAAATACCTTCCGCGCGCAATTGGAGCGTGTTCATACGAGCGACTCCTTTCGCTGACGCAGCAGATACAAAAAGAACGGCGCGCCACAGAACGCGGTGATGATGCCGACTGGTAATTCACTCGGCGCGAGGAGCGTGCGCGCGAACGTATCGGCGATGATGAGGAACGTCGCGCCCAACAGCGCGGACATCGGCAAGAGGAAACGATGATCGGGTCCCCAAACGAGGCGAACCGCGTGCGGCACAATCAATCCCACAAAACCGATGACGCCGCTCACCGCGACAGCAGCCGCCGTGATGAGCGATGCCGCCGCGACCAGCATCATCGTCACGCGTTCGACCGGCACGCCGAGTTGTTGCGCTTGCGTATCGCCCAACTGCAACACGTTCAACACACGCGCATTCACATACACGATGAGCCAACCGACGACGAGGTATGGCAACATCGTCGCGACGCTCTGCCAACTGCTGAGCGCGAAACTTCCCATCATCCAGGCGATGACCTGATGCGTACGAAACGCGCTATCGTTCTTGAACATCAGAAACGACGTGATGGCGGAGAGGAACGCGCCGAGCGCGACGCCGGCAAGAATCAACGTCGTCGGCGTGGTGCGACCGCCAGCGCGCGCGAGCGCGTAGATGAGCGCGGTCGCGCCCATCGCGCCAACGAAGGCGAGGAGTGGAATCGCGCCCACGCCAAACACGATGGCAATCGTCGCGCCCAAGCCCGCGCCGGACGAGACACCGATGAGGTACGGATCGGCAAGCGGATTACGCAAGAGACCTTGATACGTCGCGCCGGAGGTCGCGAGCGCGCCGCCGACGAGTGCGGCAAGGACGATGCGCGGCAGACGAATATCGAAGAGAATCGTCTCCCACGTGGGCGTCCACGTCGCGACGATGTGCGCGCCGGGCAATTTGGCAATGACCATTTGCGCGAGCGTATCCAGCGGAATCGCTACCGAACCGAACGTGGCAGCGACCGCGCCGATGACGACAAGCACACCACTCGCGCCGAGCAAGAGCGCGCCGCGATGCGCGCGGAGCGGATAGGTGAGTTTTTGTTGGGACGCGTGGGTACGCGTCCCAACGGATTGTGTTTTAATCATTTGAAGAGATCGGGATAAAGCGCGCGCGCGATCAGTTCCAGCCCTTCGACGATGCGGGGACCGGGGCGTGCAATCACATTTTCGTCAGTGATCGGAATCAGCCGACCGGTTTTCACGGCAGTGATATTTGCCCAGCCCGGACGCGCGCGCACCACGTCAGGTGTCTCGCCATAGTTCATCGCGCCGAGGAGAATCACCTCGGGGTCTTTGGCGATGATTGCCTCGGCTGTGAGTTGCGGGTAGGCAGTTTTGGCATCCGCCGCGATGTTGCTGCCGCCGGCTTTGACAATCATATCGTCAATGAACGAACCGGGTCCAGCGGTGAAGAACGTCTTGTCAATCTCATAGTACACCCGTGGTTTGGCTTTCGCGGTCGCCACCTTGCTGGTGATGGCATCAATGCGCGCTTGCATTTGCGCGGTCACCTTGGCAGCGTTCTCGGTTGCGCCGGTCAGTTTGCCGACGAAGGTGATCTTGTTCAGCACATCGTTCACGTTCTTGGGCTCAACGACGACAACCGTGATGCCGCGTTTTTCCAGTTCGGGGACGACCGTCTTGTTGTGAATGTTTGTTGCCAGAACCAAATCGGGATTGAGACCGACCACGCGTTCGAGGTCAATCTTGGAGAAGCCACCGATCTTGGTTTTCTCCTTTGCTTCGGGCGGATAGTCGCAAAACTCCGTTACGCCGACAACGCGCGCGCCGAGTCCGAGCGCGTACAGCACTTCGGTATTGCTTGGCGCCAGCGAGACGATGCGTTGTGGGACACCTTTCAGCGTAACCGTGCGCCCCACATCATCGGTCACCGTTTGCGCGGCTGGGGTTGCGGTTGGCGCGAGGGTCGCCGTGGGGGCGGGCGTCGGCGTTAGCGCGCGTGTCGCCGTCGGTATTGCGGTGGCAGTAGGAGCAATGGTCGCAGTCGGTACTGGTGTTGGCGTGGGCGCCGGCGCGCACGCAATCAAGCCCACCAGTATCGCCATCAGCATTGTCAGAGCAAAATATTTTCGCATTTTTTCATTCCTCCGAATTTTGTCGTTTGTCTTTCGTCATTCGTCATTCGTCCTTTGTCGTTCGTCGTTCGTCCTTCGTTTTTCGACACCAACAAAAATCCCCTTGCCTCAACGACAAGGGGATAGTCAGATCAAATAACACATCATATCCTGCCCCCCTTTCTCGCGAAGGTTGACCAGAGATGGCGCGCGCGAAAGTGCGTTCCACGCGCGCGGCAGAGGCAGGTATCCTGGCTTGTTAGTCTGGTAGTCTTGTAGTCTGGTAGTCTTGTAGTCCAACTATTGGACTATCCGACTACTTGACTATCCGACTACTCGACTAACTTACAGTTGCGGGACAGCGCCGGCCTTGCACCGGACTTCCCCTTTTCAGCCCATCCTTTCGGTATGGGTCACCTCTGCCACCGCATCGTCATCAGACGACGCGGCATTTGGTCTTTAGTTGGAAATGTGCCAGAAAATTTATCCCAAAATATCGTTCACGGGAATCGAAACATCTGGAAATGCCTGGAGTGTGACGGTTTGACCGCGCCAGAGTTGATGGATTTCACTATAGCCATTGGGTGTAGGTTGCGAGTAGGTCTGCACATTGTCGTTTTGCAAGTCCACGAGCCACACCACAGAAATTCCCGAGCGCGCATACAATGGCAACTTGACGGCGCGGTCGAAATCCTGAGAGGTCTCTGCCACTTCAACAATCAGCAAGATATCTGCTGGTTCGGGATGTGCATCGGCGTAAAAATCATCACGGGGCTGGAGGAGCGCCACATCGGGCTGCGGCTCCGAGTGCGCGCCCAGATGAATGGGATTTTGCACACTAACAATCGCTCGACTTGCCATCCGCAAGGACAAGAGTTGGGTCAAGCGGTTGACACATGCCGCATGCCGACTACTGATCGGTGACATTTCCAGAATCTCCCCGGCAATCAATTCGACACGATCATCTTCCGTGAGCACACCGTTCTGCATCATCCGATGATACTCGTCGGTCGTGAACAAGCGTCTGGCTGTTTGCACCACCATCCCGAACCTCCACACACGTGCACTTTAGCACGAAATCTCTGGAGCGTCAAATCGCGGTAGCGCTGCAGGGTGTGTGCAAAGTCACTTGACAAAGCCGCGCCTCCGCTTGTCATTGCGAGGAGCGGTCTTTGCGACGAAGCAATCCCCTATTGCGGTGTGGAGATTGCTTCGCCGCTGCGCGGCTCACAATGACAGGGGG
>DAOTYB010000147.1:0-11492 GCA_034435315.1 Anaerolineae bacterium
TGCAACGGTTCGACTTTGGGCAGGCGCACACTCAGATGCATCGGTCAACTCCTGAAATAAGATACCCCCATTCTACACGGTTTGGGCAATTTCACCAACCAGTGAACGGTCACACAAAGCGGGAGCAGTTGACTTTTTGCACAACCGGCATATACTAAGTACAGATGCTAGACGCATCAAGGAGATAGAATTCACTATGAGTGGTTTGCTTCCCCGCGCGGCGGGGTCGGAGTTTTCGTATGCCATCATCGAGCACCAAGCGCATCGGCGCGCCTGGTGCTATGTTTTTTCCAAAACCGGCAGGGGGACCGCCCCCAATTTCCGAATGAGGAGGATGTGATGGACTCGAGTATGATCGGCAAGATCGAAAAGGCGAAACGGTACGCCGCAGAAGCGCACCGCCGCGTCGTCTTCAACCAGTTTCAGGTTAAAATCGAAGGGGACAACAACACCTGGGACGTCTCCTTCGAGCGTGGACGCTGGGCGTGTGGTTGTCACTATTTTTCAACGCACGGTGTATGCCAACATACGATGGCGATGGAACGTGTTCTCGGAAGTATGCTCCCACCTTCTCCTGAACATTTCTCTACCTCTGGCACGACAAAAACCAACTGAATACCAGAACGCATTAGCACAAAACGGCAAGGCATCTGCTGCGGGCAAATGCCTTGCCACTTTTATTTTTACGCGATGTGTGTTATCATTGGGCCACTGGCTATGGGGAAACGCAAATACTTTTGGCTTGGGGTCATTCTCAGTCTGGCAGGACTGGGCTATGTGTTCTATCGTGCCGAACCAGCCCGGATGCTAGGGGCATTACAAGAAGCACAGTACGTTTATCTAGTTCCCGCGCTAGTGTTGTACTTTATCGGCGTGTGGATACGCGCGGTGCGCTGGCATTTTCTCCTGCGTTCAATCAAAGCCATCCCCAGTCGCGCTCTCTTTCCCCCCGTTGTCATCGGTTATATGGCGAACGATATTCTCCCGGCGCGAATGGGTGAACTCGTCCGCGCCTATGTGTTGGGGCGTCAAGAAAATGTCAGCAAAGCCACCACGCTGGTCACCATCGTTGTCGAGCGCATCTTCGATGGATTGACAATGTTGACTTTTATCGTAGCCGGCTCGTTCGTGCTCGATCTGGCGAACGAAGAACTGAACACCCAGGTACGCGTCATCGGCATTGCGTTCATTGTGGCGATCCTTGCCCTGGCGCTACTGGCAGGAATGCCACGCCGAGTCGAACAGGTGGCGGACCTGTTCATCCAGCGGCTTCCTACCGCTAGCGCGCGCACACGCGCGCAAGCGCTGACGCGTGCATTGCTCGACGGACTGGGCACGCTCCGCAGTCCTGCTGATTCATTGACGGTGTACGCGCTGTCGGTGTTGGCGTGGCTTTTTGAGACAGGGATGTATATCGTCATTGCCTGGGGTTTTCAAATTACCGCTGTGTTCCCCGTGTTTCTGGTGACCTGTGCCATTGCCAACCTTGCCACGTTGTTGCCCAGCACGCCGGGCTATATCGGTGTCTTTCACGCAGCGGTCATCTCTGTGCTGACACAGTTTGGGTTGGAATACAATCTGGCAACCAGTTACACCTTTGTTCTCCATGCCGCGTTGATTATTCCGGTGACTCTGTGGGGATTCTTTTACGTCTGGCGCGCGGGACTGTCCTTGAGCCAGATGACACGTGCGTGACGGAGGTGGACGATGACCAACAAATCGGACCACGAACTCATTGCCGAACTGCGCGAAGGAAATCGTAACGCACTGGGCGAACTGTTCGATCGCTACGCGCCCGCGCTGTACGAATTCATCTATCGAATCGTTGGCGACCGTGATCAAAGCGCCCGCTTGCTGGAAGAAGTCTTTACACGCGTGCCTTCCAGTGTTTCCACGCTGATTGAGCATTTGCCGATTCGTGGGTGGCTCTACGGGATTGCGCGCGAAATCGCGCTCGGTTTTCTGCGCCAAAAGGGTTGGCTGGATAACCTGCCACCTTCTACCGAGCCGAGTGTTTCGGGACTCGCGGGCGACATCTGGCGCGCCGCGCGCGCGATTCCGGCCTTCCATCGAGCCGTTCTGGTTGTAGAAGAACTGCACGGTTTGTCGCCGACCGAAAAAGCCCACGCGCTCGGCATTGCGCGGACCGACTTTGCGCGCTTGCTCGAAGAAGCACGCCGTCTGTTCAATATCCAATTCGATGCTTACGCGCGGCAACAGGGTCGTCCTTTGAGTGGACAAATTGACCCCGAACGCATCTGGGGAATGCAACGTCGCATCGGTAGCAGCGGTTCACTCTTCGGCTACCTGCCGCCGTTACTCTTGCCGGAATCTCTGGCGACAACAATGCGCTCGCGCATACTCGCTTCGATACGCCTCGTGCCCAGTGCCCCACCACCTCCTCCCAGCGTTACGATAGAGAGCGAACCCGCACCATCTACTCCCCCCGTACCCGAATCCGTCTCGCTTTTCGATGGTTGCGCGTGGCAATGGATTGGCGCGGCGCTGCTTGTCGCCCTGATCATCATCGGTGCGGCGTTGGGCATTGGATATTTGGTCACGCGCGATACCACCGCGCCGTCCATCGGACAGATTGAACCACCTCACGAAGCCGTGCTGCCATACAATCCGATCAGCGGAACAACATTGACCCGCGTGAACATCAAAGCCACTTTTCACGATGATCGCGCGGTGGAGCCACGTTCTATCAAAATGGTCGTGGATGGACGCGACATTACCGCTCAAACTGTCATTCGTGACAACACGATCACGTTTACCGCCGATTTTGAAGCTGGCAAGCATGTGGTCCTGCTCCAGTTACAGGATGCTTCGGGGAACAAAGCCTCGCGCGCCTGGCAGTTCACCATCAGTCCACCTCTCACGCCGACCGTCCCACTGACTTTTACACCCACACTCACACCGAGCGGGCTGACACCTACTGTGACGCCAACACTGTCACCCTCTCCCACACCATCGCTCTCACCCTCACCGTCACCCACCATAATCCCGACGGTCATCACACCGCCGACCATCGTCATGTTCACAGCGACTCCCTCCACGATTGTGCGTGGTATGCCATCGTTGTTGCAATGGAATGTCGCCAATGCCGAGCAGGTGTTCTTGAATCAAGAACGCGTCGAGCCGATCGGTTCGCGACTGGTCACACCGACCTCCACCACCACGTACTATCTCATCGCCAGCAATCTGGGTGGAACGAGCACAATGTCGGTGACAGTGACTATTCCCGATTTACCGGATTTGACCGTGACCGATATTTCGCTCTTGCCCACCAGTCAAATCGCTTACACCATTCGCAACATCGGCAGTGGCGATGCCACACGTCCCTTCCTGATTCAAGTGATGGTGGGAAGTGTAGTAGTTCAATCGGAGCGCCCCATTTCATCGCTGCCGGCACAACAAGAAGCGCGTCTGGTTGTGCCGAACTATGTGTTGGTGGGTACACATTCGGTCAGCGTTAGCGTAAATATGTTACAAGAGGTGCAAGAGTCCAACTATAACAACAACGTGCTGGTGCGCACACTGATGGGCGCCACACCCACGCCATCACCTACCAGCACCCCTACGCTGACACCCACACCGACGGCAACCGCCACGAACACTGCCACGCCAACGCCAACTGCCACGCCGACGCTTACTCTCACACCAACGTCCACTGCCACACCGACTCTGACGCCAACCGCGACGCCGTCCCCCGGCATCGTCACCAGCGCGATTCTCAATGTTTCGCCGGTCACCTACGCCGGCGCGTGTCCCGCAACGTTTTACTTTACCGGCACAATCACAATGAACGGACCTGGCACCGTCGTCTATCGCTGGGAACGGAGCGATGGCACGACCAAGCCATCCCAATCACTCATCTTCACCGTCGCGGGTTCGCAGATCGTCACCGATGTATGGCAGGGGATTACCACGACCTTGCGCAGTGGCTGGCAACGAATTCACATCGGCTCGCCCAACGAAGTATTTTCCAATCAAGCCACCTTTACCAACAACTGTCAGTAACAGGACAAACGAACAAGGGGCGCCAGTATCTTGCGCCCCTTGTTTGTTTACAGGTAACTGCTCAGCCCGGGTTCACTCGCTGTCAGTGAGAAACCAACGGCTAGCGTAAGCCGATGACTGAGCCCGAATTTCGCCGTCGTGCCCCGGGAACAACCCCACTCATCCCCCTGCCCCCTTCTCTCCCCGCATAGCGGGGAGAGAAGGGGGCAGGGGGATGAGAGGGGGCATTCCCGTAGAGGCGAAAGATTTTTCGCCCGTACAACGATGTTGAAACAACGAGCACCGCAACCTTCCGATGGCGGAAAAGACTTTTGCACACCTACTCTGTTCTCTCCCCCGCGATTCGCGATCTTCCGCATTGACAAATTTGCAACGCGGTGATAATCTACGCGTGTGAATCTTGACGAATCGCGTGCTGATCCAGAACCAGGTCTGGGTGTGACAACCTTTGTCCTGTTACTCCTGCTCTTTTTCAGCCTCACGGGTGCCATCGCGGCGGCGGAGTGGACGGATGGTTTGAATATTCTGGGGTGGGCAGCGCTGGGTGGCGTATGCTTTGGTTGGATGCTGGCTAAGATGCGGCGTCTCCCCGGCGTCCTGGCTCATCTGACCGCATGGATGCTCGCAGTCCCCGTCACTGCTTTTCTGGTGACGTTTTTACTTCCTCCCGCGCTCACCTTTGAAGAAAAATTGATTCTGCTGCGCGAGCGCTCAATCGAATGGTTCTTGCGCGTGGCTGCCGGCGGTCCCGCCAATGACAATTTGATCTTTGTCATTCAAACGACGTGGCTGATGTGGCTCCTGGCGTATGTTGCCGCGTGGTTTGTCTATCGGCGGAGACAGGTGTGGGGAGCAATTGTGCCTGGCGGCGCGGTTTTGCTCCTCAATTCGTTTTATGCCGCACCGCCGATTGACGTGCATCTGGGCTTTTATCTGCTCTGCGCGTTGCTGTTACTTGTGCGCACCAATCTCCACGCGCTTGAACGGCGCTGGCGCGCAAACGCGGTGGGTTATACGAGTGACGTGCAACTCGATGTGCTGGGGTATGGCGCGCTGTTCGCGTTGATCCTGTTGAGTGTGGCGTGGGTATTGCCTGCGAGCGCGCCCGGACCTGCGTGGTTGGCGGTGTTCGAGCCGTTACACGAACCCTGGCAGTCCGTCGAGAACAACTTTGCGCGCGCGTTTAGCGCGCTGCGCGCCGTCGTGCGCCCCGCGCCTGCCGCCTTTTCGAACGCGGCTCTGGTGATGGGGGGACCGGTCTCTCTGGAGCAGCGTCCCGTGATGGAGATTCGCGCCGACCACGCGCGCTATTGGCGCGCGCGCGTGTACGACAAGTACAGTGGCAGCGCGTGGTTTAGCACGCTGTTGGATCCGCTTGTGCTGAATGCCAGCGATCCACGTCTGGACGTCCCGCTGGGCGGAGCGCGCGCGGAGGTCACCCAGACCGTCAAGGTCTATTTCAGCGACCAGCACATTTTGCATGCCCAATCGCAACCGGTGCGTTTTAGCGTGCCGGTGGAGGTGCGCGCGGGTATGGATCGCAGCACCGTGCCGCCGGCGCTGGATGTAACGCTGGTGCGCGCGCGACGTCCCTTGCGCGAGGGTGACGTGTACGTGGTGGTGTCGGCTATCTCGATTGCCGACGAAGATGCCTTGCGCGCCGATTCGACCGCGTATCCCGAGTGGATTCGCACACACTATTTGCAATTGCCGGCGGATCTGCCAGAGCGCGTGCGCCTCAAGGCGCAGGACATCGCTGAACCGTTTTCCAACCCCTACGATCGCGCCGTCGCGCTGGAACGCTTTTTGCGCGCGCACATCACCTACGACGAGAAGGTGAGTGCGCCCCCATTGGGCGTGGACGGTGTGGACTATGTGCTCTTTGAACGCCCAAGCGGTTATTGCAACTATTACGCCTCGGCAATGGCAGTGATGGCGCGCACACTGGGAATCCCCGCGCGGGTGGTGTCGGGTTATGCGCCAGGAGCGTATGCCGATGGCGTGTTTCACATCGTTGAGGCGAACGCGCACACGTGGGTGGAAATCTATTTTCCGACGTACGGCTGGATTGAATTCGAACCGACGGCGAATCGTCCGGCGCTGGAACGCTTGCGCCGATCGAACCCCGCGCCCGAGGATCCAGAAGCAAGTCAAGCCGCGCTGGAACAGCGGCGCTGGCGCGAACGCTCTAGCCCCGATGAATGGGAAGAGCCGTTCCTGGATGAATGGATTGACGTGACGCGCGGCGGCACAGTCGAGCCGCAACAGATGTTCCTGCTGTTGGCGAGCGCGATGGCGCTGGGCGGCGCAGGCGCGTGGGGAGTGCGTCGCTGGTTGCAGTGGCAACAACGCGCGCGCCTGCCGCACGCGGCACGCGTGTACGAAGAGATGCTCGACCGCGCGCGCTGGCTGGGCGTGCGCGACGAACACCACACCACACCGCTCGAACGCGCTGACGCTATCGGTGCGATGCTACCGAGCGCGCGCGGTGAAACCGCACGTATTGCGATGCTCTACACGCGCGAACGTTTTGGCGCGTACCAACTCAATGATGCAGAACGCGCAATGCTTGCGCGCGTGTGGAAAAGATGGCGCGCGGCGTGGTGGCGCGGCATCGCCGGACGCGCGTGGGAGCGTATCGCTGTGCCCGCGCAGCGATTCCGCGCGCGCACACGTCACGCTGGAACGCTGGAGCAAGACTGAGCGGCGCTCGGCGGTCGTCCAGCCGCAGCCGTACAAGTTATACCTTCAACGGTCGCAAACTTTCACTTTGGTTTGCACAGTACAGGCTTGACCCCACTCATCCCCCTGCCCCCTGCTCTCCCCGCAAAGCGGGGAGAGAAGGGGGAGATGGGGGCGGAGAGAGTGGGTGGGCGGCTTCGCCGCCCACCCACTCTCCCCCACCCTTGATTCTCCCTCCCCACGCCGCTCTGCGGCGTGGGGAGGAGGTTAGGGGGTGGGGCTTGACGCTATAGACGGCACGGCTGAGTAATTAAAATGAAAGTTTGTGCCCGTGCCGGGTATATTCACAGGCGTACGCACCCGCCACGACGGATGAAAGAGGGCAAATTTTTCAAATTTGCCCCCACATTTTCGAAGGAGTTGTTCATGGGCGCATGCGCCCGCCACGACGGATGAAAATATCCACCAAGAACACGAAGAGACACGAAGATTTTTCTTCGTGTTCCTTCGTGACCTTCGTGGACAAACGTATTTTCGAAGGAGTTGTGTATGGGCGCGTGCGCCCGCCACGACGGATGAAAATAGAGGACGTAGGGCAAATTTTCAAATTTGCCCCACATTTTCGAAGGAGTTGTGCATGGCAGAACACGTTTACATTCAAGACATTGCCCGTTACGTGGGCAAAACAGTCACCCTCAAAGGTTGGTTGGCAGACAAGACCGATAAAGGCAAGTTGCAATTTCTGCGCTTTCGCGATGGCACAGGATTTATTCAGGCGGTCGTGTTTCAAAAAGAGGTCGCGCCGCACGTGTTCGAGGCGGTGAAACGCCTGACTCAGGAATCCTCGCTCATTCTCAGCGGCGTTCCGCGCGCCGACCCGCGCGCGCCCGGCGGCTACGAACTCGCCGTGAGTGACGTGCAAATCGTTCACATTGCTCAAGAGTATCCCATTACGCCGAAAGAACACGGCATCGAATTTCTGATGGCGCATCGGCACTTGTGGTTGCGTTCCTCGCGGCAACACGCGATCCTGCGCGTGCGCGCGCGTATCATCAAAGCAATTCGCGATTGGTTCGATAGTCACGGCTTTTTGCTGGTGGATACGCCCATTCTCACTCCGTCGGCGTGTGAGGGCACTACGACGCTTTTTGCCACCGATTACTTTGGTGTGCCCGCCTATCTCACACAGAGCGGACAACTCTACAACGAAGCGACCGCGATGGCGTTTGGCAAAGTGTACTGCTTTGGTCCGACGTTTCGCGCGGAAAAATCGAAAACGCGTCGCCACCTCACCGAGTTCTGGATGGTCGAACCCGAATGGGCGTACGGCACACTCGACGATTATATGCGCGTTGCTGAAGCGTTTGTAGCGTACATCGTGCAAACCGTTTTGCGCGAATGCGCGAGCGAACTCGCGCTACTCGAGCGCGATACGACGCCGTTGGAAAAAGTGACGCCGCCGTTCCCCAGAATTTCGTACACCGAGGCGGTAGAACTGTTGCACAAAAACGGCTTTGCCGATTTTCAATGGGGCGATGATTTTGGCGCACCGCACGAAGTGACCATCAGTGAGCAATTTGACAAGCCCGTGTTTGTGCATCGTTATCCCAGAGAAATCAAAGCGTTCTATATGGCACCTGACCCGAATGATCCCAACGTCGTGCTGGGCGCAGACTTGCTCGCGCCGGAAGGTTACGGCGAAATCATTGGCGGCGGTGAACGTTCCGCCGATCTGGCTTATCTGGAAGCGCAAATCGAAAAACACAAACTGCCGCGCGAGGCGTACGAGTGGTATCTGGATTTGCGGCGGTACGGCTCAGTGCCGCATTGTGGCTTTGGTTTGGGCGTCGAGCGCACCGTCGCGTGGATTTGCAAACTCGATCACGTGCGCGAGACGATTCCGTTCGCGCGGATGCTGGAAAAGATTTACCCGTGATGGACGACGAAGGACGAATGACGAATGACGAAGGACGGAGGACCCAATGTCTGTAAATGTAAAAATCGCGCCGCAACTCGAACCGGCTTTGGCACGAATGAAAGGTGAAACGCTCGACGAAAAACTTGCCTATCTGGTCACCAGCGAATTGCGTCGCTATCTGGAACAGGTCGAACGCGAGTTACTTGAATACGAGATCAAGTATGGTGTGGACTATGGGCAGTTCATTGCCCAATTGGAGCGTGGCGAGTTCGGCGATCCGTATGCGTACGAACGTGAACAGGATGCGATGAGGTGGGAGAGTCTAGTGGCTGAAAAAAAGTTGTGGTTGGAGCAATTGCGTCGGGTGGAAGGTCTTGTGACATGAACGTGGCAGAGTTCAAGCAACTCATAACAAATAAGACAAGTTATGCACTTGTCAGGAAAGGCAGACGAGTTTTTGGTTATGATAACTTTTCGGGGTTGGCATGTGCATCCCTACACTAATCCTGATGAGCATATCGCCTGTCAGGAACCTACACCCGATCAAGTATTCCGCGAAATATAAGGAAATCCTCCGAAGGACGCAAGACGAAAGATGAAGGACGAACGACGAATGACGAAGGACGAATGACGAATGACAAAGGACGAACGACGAAAGGAGAAGAATGGAACGCGTTGCTCTTTACCTGCAAGACAAGCACGAAATTCGTGAAGGAATGGAGTATGCCAAATACGCCGAAGCGCGCGGCTTTGAAGCAGTGTGGCAAGCCGAGTCGCGCCTCGTGCGCGATGCGATTGTACCGATGGCGGCTTTTGCGGCTGTCACCTCGAAAATCAAAGTCGGTAGCGGCGTCATTAACAACTGGACGCGCAACATCGGCTTGCTCGCCGCGACGTTTCTCACCCTCGACGATCTCGCGCCGAATCGTATCATCTGCGGCATCGGCGCGTGGTGGGACCCGCTGGCGCGGAACGTCGGCATCGAACGACGCAAGCCGCTCCTGGCGATGCGCGAAACTGTGACCGTGCTGCGTGACCTCCTCGCAATGAAGCGCGTCACCTTTCACGGTGAGTTTCATCACGTCGAAGGCATTGAACTCGATGTGGTTCACGGTCGGCGTGAGCCGCGCAATGTGCCTATCTACATTGGCGCGACCGGCGACGCAATGATGGAACTGACCGGCGAAATCGCTGACGGGGTGGTGCTGAATTACTGTGTGCCACCCGAGTACAACCTCAACGCGCTCAAACATCTCGAAATCGGTGCCAAACGTGCCGGGCGCAAACTCGAAGACATTGATCGTCCGCAACTGGTCGTCTGTTCTGTAGATCACGATCACAAAAAAGCCATCACGGCCGCAAAGGAACTCATCACCCAGTATCTGGCGCAGCAACCGCACATCGCCAAAGCCAGCGGGACGCCGGAAGAAACCGTCAAAAAGATTCAAAGCATTCTCGGCTGGCCCGCCACCAAAGAACAAATTCACGAGGCAATGCAATTCGTTCCCGATGAACTCATCGAACGCATCACCGCCAGCGGCACACCCGACGAAGTGCGCGCCAAAGTGGCACAGTATCGTCAGTACGGTTGCACCTGTCCGATTTTGTACCCGCTGGGCGAGGATGTGAAATTGATGATTGATACCTTCGCGCAGATATAGTTTCAGGTGTCAAGTTTCAGGTTAACTTGAAACCTGAAACCTGCAACCTGAAACCTGTAACCTGAAACTGCAACTGAAACCGAGGCACATATGCTCAACCTGCAAGAAATTCACAAGCCCACCACGCTTGCCGACGCGCTAGAATTGTTGCAACAACCGAACACCGTGGTGCTGGCGGGTGGAACGCAACTGCTGGCGGACAAGCGACGCGATGTGCGCGCGGTGGTGGATTTGAGCGCGCTGGGACTGGCGTACATTCGCGAACACGACGGCGCCGTGGCAATGGGCACGATGACGACGCTCGCCGCGCTGGATGAATCACCGATACTGCGCGCGCTGGCGAACGGCGTCGTCGCGTATGCCGCGCATCGCAGCGCGGCGAACCTGCTGCGGAATCAGGCGACGATAGGCGGCACACTCATCGCCGAACCGGCGGGCATCCTCGCTGTGGCGTTGCTCGCGCTCGATGCGCGCGTGACGATTGTCGGGACAGAAACGCGTACGGTGATGCTGGACGAATTCCTGTCCGCGCGCGCGACGCTCTTGCGCGGCGCGCTGGTCACCGAAATTAGCGTGCCAATGACGAATCCGCGCGCGTCGGTCGAGACGGTCGCACGCACGCCCAGGGACAAGCCGATTGTGTGCGTGGTGGCGTCGGTGCGCCTCGAGAACCAGATTGCGCGAGACGTGCGGATCGCGCTCGGCGGCGTGGGCGCGGTTGCACTCCGTGCGCGCGCGGCGGAGCAGATGCTGGAAGGATGCGCGCCGGACGCGGCGCGCATCGAGGAGGCGGCGCGCGTCGCGGCACAGGATTTATCACCGCCGGAGGATTTTCGCGGCAGCGCCGAGTATCGGCGCGAGATGGCGCGCGTGTTGACGCGGCGCGCGCTCGGTGCTCTGGCAGGGTAACCCGGGGCGCGCGGCATCGCGCGCCACCGAACAACCATGTTGGGGCGAAAGATTTTTTTCGCCCCAACAGGATAATTACTCAGCCGTCCTAATCCATCGCGAAATAACCCCACCCCCTAGCCCCCTCCCCACGCCGCTCTGCGGCGTGGGGAGGGGGAAACAGGGGAATAGGGGTGTGGGCGGGCGGCTTCGCCGCCCGCCCACACCCCTCCTCCCCCATATGCGTCAACTTAAGGCTGGCACTTGCTCCATTCCTCGCCCCCTCCTTCGCCTGAATTTGGGAGAGGGGAGGGTTGTAA
>DAOTYB010000148.1:0-6568 GCA_034435315.1 Anaerolineae bacterium
AGCGCTCCCTACAACTCGCTGACGCTACTCGGCGTTTGGCTGGGTTACTTACGGGTTTAGTCCCCGTCGCCGACACCGGTTAAGTTGACGCATGTGGGGCAAGGGGGTGGGGCTATTCACGATGGCTGGTACGGCTGAGTAATTACAAAGATTTTCTCCACAACGGGGAAAGGGAATCATAGGAGGGAAAGGGGGTGTGGGCGGTCAGCAAAGCCGCCCGCCTACATTCCTACTCCCCCTCTCTCTCCCCGCTCTCCCCGCTTTGCGAGAAAGGGACAAGCCAAGGAACGGGGTTGTTCCCGGATAACGAGACCCTTACCCCTCACTTGTAAAAGTAATACGTCTTGCCAACGTTGGTGTAAACCGCCTTGAGACGGGTACCTGCCGGGTTCTCCAGAGTGATGACTAGCGTATTTGCCGGTGCGGCGGAAAAACCGGTGACGGTCAACGGCTCGCCATTAAACGTCACATCTTTGATGCCCCAGTTGCAATCGGTGGGATGGCACTTGCCATAAGGGTTGATGCGAAGATTTTGCCCGCCCAGATGAGTAATGATGATTTTGGTCACACCGGTAGTCGCAGCATCCTCATTGATCCACGTCCCGGCATACTGTGTGGCGCCGGTCTTGAACGCGAACGTGCGCCACTCGCTCTTGTTCCCCGAACCGCCTGCCGCCGTTGCCCACACGCGCCAGCGTCCCTCATTATCGCCGGGGAAAGCCGGCATTGTGTAGGTGGTGCCGGTCAACCCCGTCTGGGTAACGTGGTTTTGCCATGTGCCCGTATTCTTTTCGATTTCAATGTTGTAGGTTACACTCCCGCTAAAGGTCACCGCATTCCACGTAAAGGTCGCTGTACGAGGAAAGTTACGAAAGACCCAACCATTGGCAGGTGAAACTTGCGCAGGTACGGGGGGTGTGGGCAGAACAATGGTGATGGGCGGTAACAACGTAATGGAAAGCGGGGACACGTTGACCGTCACCTGTCTTGTTGCTATGTTCGAGCCGCAACGCGCCGTGAGCGTGTAGGTCCTGGTCGAAGTAGCCGTGATCGTACGACTGCCTGGCGTCTCAACACCACCAATGCCCTGATCGATCTCTGCCGAATCGGCATTGGTAACAGCACCCCAACTGAGTGTAACCGTGGTCCCCGCCAGGACGCTAATCGTCGTTGCCGGTGCAACTCCTGAGGCTGAGGCGGTGAACGAAGCAATGCTCGGCGTGCCACTGCAACCAGCAGGCGGTGGTGGCGGCGGCGTAGCAGTTGGCGATGGCGTAGCGGTTGGTGCTGGCGGCGCGCTACCTGCTGTGACGATACTCACCGTGAGGGTCGGACCAAAAAGCCCGGTCGGACTCCGCAAACGCCATTGACCGCTGTATGTGCCGGGCGTCGCGGGTGCAATCATCGGTACCAACACATCGGCAGTTGCACCTGGCGCTGTCGTGGGAACAGTCGCCGTTGTACTTGCCGTCATCGCATTGCCACTCACAAAGACCAACTGATACCCAGTCCATGTGCAAGTACCCGTATTGCGCACTTGCCAGATTTTGTTGAACGCCTGGCCAGGTGCAAACGCTGTGCCATCCGGCACGGTGACATCTTGTATGAATGCGGCACTGTTCGTACACGTGCTTGACGGCGCGGGTGAGGTTGGTGTTGCCGCAGGTGGCGCGACCGCTGTAGGTGACGGCGGTATTGCCGTCGGCGGCGCGCCAGGCGCAGCGGTGGGCGTGGGGGCAAGTGCCACTCCCTCTGCGACCACAATCGAAACACCCACAGGATCACTGGCAATTCCTGCGGCGTTATACGCACGTACAACGATGGTATGCGTACCCCGGATTGCCTTCCAGGTTTGAATGAGGGTCAAGTTGGGTTGACCTTGCGCAGTGGGAGAGGGGTCCACGCGCACCACACTCCCGTTCACCAGCAGTTCAACCCGCACAACTCCTTGTGCATCCGTAGCGGTGGATTGCACCGCGATTTCTTCACCTTCGAAAAACTGACTGCCGCTAGGCGGTGAAAGAATCACTACCGTCGGTTTACTTGCCCCCGGCATACAACCGACCAGTCCTAACACAGCGACAGCCACGACGAGCCAACGTAGGACTTGCATTTCCTTATCTCCTTTCTGTACCTTTTCTCTCCCCGCGTGGTGGGGAGAAAAGGGAGTGAGGAGGGGTGGTGGCGGGCAAAGCCGCCCGCCACTACGCCGTCTCTAATTTTCACTCCCCTCCCCGTTGGGGCGAAAGATTTTTTCGTCCCAACGGGGAGGGGTCAGGAGGTGGGGCATCACCTCCTCAAGAGGCTGCATCTGGCTATGAATAATTGCACGGGGAGAGCATATCCATACGCAGTCAATCAGGGAACTACCTGAATCGTCTCCTGGCGAGTGGTTGCCACATTACCGCATTTGGCGGTCAACGTAAAAGTCGTTGTGACCACTGGCGATACGCTGATAGAGCCCGGCGTAGCCACTCCCCCGATGCCCGGCTCTATCTCGACGTAATCGGCATTATGCACCGCACCCCAATTCAGGGTGGTAGATTCACCAGGCTTGATGCGCGTCCTGGTTGCAAAAAATGAGGTGACAATCGGTGTCCCACTACACGCCGCCGGCGCTGGCTGGACGGTAATCGTCACTCTGGCGGTGCGGACATTTGCGCCACAGCGCGCGGTCATCGTATAAGTGGTCGTCGTAATCGGAGTCACCACGCGCCATCCCGGCGTCTCCACACCACCAATCCCCTGATCAATCTCGGCGGACTCGGCGTTCGATACAAGTCCCCAGTTCAAAGTGACCGACATACCCGCTGTAATGTTTGTCGCCGAGGCGGTGAACGAAGCAATGTTCGGCATCCCCACACATCCCGACGCGCTGGGAACGGTGATCATTACTCTCACGCGCGTGCCGAAAAACGTTCCTGTGGGCGCGCGCAGTTGCCAGACCCCGGTGTAGGTGCCCGGAGTAGTGGGTGCCGTCATTGGAACTTTGAGGTCCACACTCGCCCCGCGCGCTGTTGGGGGCACATTTACCACGGTGTTCGTCGTCAACGCAGTCCCGCTGACAAAGACCAACTGATACCCTTGTCCCCAGGCACACGTGCCCGTATTCCGCACACGCCACACCTTGTCGAACGTTTGACCCGCCGCGAACGTTGTGCCATCGGGCACAGTCACATCACGTTCGAACTGGGCATCGTTTGTGCATACGGCTGGCGTGGCTGTCGCAGTCGCCGACACCGCAGGTGTTGCACTCGGCACAGGCGCGAACGCGGTCGCCGCGGGCACCGGCACAGACACCTGGATGACGGACACTGTAATCGCCGCAGGTTCGCTGACCACTCCCGCCGTGTTGTACGCGCGCACGCTAATCGTATGCGTGCCCGGGACGGCTTGCCAGGTTTGAATCAAGGTGAACGATACCTGAGGCACGGGTGACGCATCGGTGCGCACCACCGTACCATTCACCAACAACTCGACGCGCGCAATCCCCGTCGAGTCGGTGGCAACCGATTGCACCGCAATCGGTTCGTTTTCAAGAAATTCACTCCCGCTGGGTGGTGACACAATGATGACAGTGGGCTTGCTTGCCAGCAGGCTACATGCCACAAGCAGAGCAAGCACAAAGAGTTGCAGCAACAGCACGCAGACTCTCACAGTTCCCTCTCTGGACACAAGTATAACACAACTGCCTGATTTCTGCTATCCCCTTCATCACCACATTTCACGTCCGGGGCACATCGGGGCAAATGATGGATGTTAAGAAAATAAATTGGTAGCGAATAAAATTCGCGGCAACCGCAAGACAATCCTATCCCAGCGCCATCATCACCCAGCCCGCGATGCAAAAGAACGGACCATACGGAATTACCGCCGTGAGTTGCACGCGACGCTGGACGATGAACTGGTGTGCCAGAAGCAGCAGCGCGCCCGCGCCACCGAGAAGAATCGTGTACAAAATCGCCGGCAACACATTTGGAAACCCTACCACCAATCCCATAAACGTTGCCAGTTTCACATCGCCTTGACCGAATGCGCCGCCCGCCACCTCAATCTTGCGCAAGCGCGCAAACACGTGGGCAAAGAGATACACCCCCAGAATCAGCACGAACGCCATCGCTCCACCGAGCAGCGACAACTGCCAACCGAACCGTGACAATGGACTGGTAACAAGCGCAAAAAGAGTCGCGGGCACAATCACCATGTTAAAAATCAACCGATGCTCGATGTCGGTGATAAAAACGACGAGGAAGACCCACGTATGCACCGCCATCAACCCAAATTGGAGTGTGAGACCCCAGCGCGTCGCGAGAAACAGATACGCGAGTATCGTCACCACTATCACCAGTGGCACGCGTCCGAAACAAGCCCTCCTCGGCAACGCGTACGCCGCAATCAATCTATCTGCCACATAGTTCGCCACGCTACCACTCAGCGCGCCCAGTATCCCGGCAATGACCCATTCCATTTTGACAAAAACTCCTTCGACGATTATGATGCAATTATGCTCGAATCCACACCACGCCGTTACATCCCTCTGGATCAACTCGGTCTGCTCACCAGTTTGGTGATGGTGGGGCTGACGCTTGCCCTCATCCTCGATTTGCCAATGCCGCGCATCGCTTTTATCGTGCTAGGTTCCGAAGCCAGTCTGACCCCTTCGGGACACTGGCTCATCGCGCTACTACTGGCTGCCCTGACCGCTGCTGGAGTGAATGCGATTGTCCGACAACATCCGCGCGTGCATCTCGCCGACACGCGCTACATTTTTATCTTGTGGATTCTGCCTGCCACGATTGTCGTCACTGCGACCTTACTGTTATCGTTCGTTGATGTGCGCGCCTATGGAGTGTACGCGCTGCTTCTCGTTGGGTTCACCGGCGCGTTGCTGGTCGCCGCCATCCTGGGGCAATATGTGACGATTGATCTGAACGATCGCGCGTACAACGCGGCGCGCCTGAGTGTAAACCTCATCGTCTATTTTGTTGGCTGGATTCTCTTCTCTGCGGTGTATACCCTCAAACTGCGCACCCTCTTCTCCGCGCCGGCGATTGGTCTGGCGGCAGGGCTGTTCGCACTTGAATTGCTCCGCAGTAGCGAAGCCGACTTTGGGCGCACGTGGCTGTACGCTGCTTTAATCGGATTGATTATGGCCCAAGTGGTGTGGGCATTGAATTACTGGAATCTGTCCGGCTTACTCGGTGGTGCGTTGCTCTTGATCTTTTTCTACGCGGCGACAGGTATCGTGCAACAATACCTGTGGAATCGCCTCCAGCGCATCGTTCTCATCGAATTTGCTTTCGTCGTCATTGGCGCGCTGATTCTGATTCTCTGGTGGCGTCCCTCCTAGGTGCCCTGCCCTCGCGCGACGATTCCCCCACACGCGCCAGCACGCCCGCGCCACTCACCACCAGCGCGCCCCCGAGCATCTGCAACCCTTCCAACCGTTCGCCCAGCACAACGAACGCGAGCACACTTGCCATCACCGGCTCGATTGTGGCAAGGATGCTGGCATTGCTGGCAGGCACACTCCGCAAGCCCATCGTGAAAAATCCGATCGCCCCTAGCGTGGGACCCAGCACCAGACCCAGCAGATAAAACCACGCCGACGGATGTTGCGCAAATAGAGCCAACTCGTCACCGCGCTGAAACGGTGCCAGAAAGAGCGCACCAAAAAAGAGTTGATACGCCAGCGCCGTAAAGGGCGAATATTTTTTGACTACCGCTTTGCCAAACAAGGTAAAGAGCGCGTACGTAAATCCCGCACCCAGACCAAATCCAATCCCCGCCAGATTCAAACTCAAGCGGGCAGGATCATACGCGCGCGCCACCAGCGCGCTGCCGCTGAACGCCAGAGTGAGCGCCACCCCCTTGCGCGCGTCCAGCGATTCACCCCACACGCGCCATGCAATCAACGTGACGAACGCGGGCGCGGTGTAGAGTAACACGACTGCCATCGTCATCGTCGTCTGGATGATCGCCTGCGCGTAGAGCCAGTAGAACGCGCTGATCCCCAGCGCACCATACGACACAAAGAATAGCCAATCGCGCGCTTCGACGCGTAACCACGTGCGCCGCGCAATCCCCAGCGCGCTCAACGCAAAAAGCGCACCCACCCCAGCACGCAGAAACGCAATCGTTAGCGCAGACAATCCATAGGATTCATAGAGTCCACGCACCCACAAGCCGATCGTACTCCACAACACGGCAGCGATAACGATAAAAAGATAACCCCGTGAGAAAGACGCCATCGGCTTGAGCATACCATTAGCCAGCGGCGATGTCAAAATTGACCCTGGGGACCGGGACATTTCAGTTTAGAGGTAGATGTGGCACAGGCAAAAGGGTCATCCGTCGTGCCATCCATCGCGAAATAGTCCCCCGGTCCCATTCCCCGTTGGGGCGAAGATTTTTCGCCCCAACAGGATAATTACTCAGCCGTCCTATCCATCGCGAAATAGCCCCACCCCCTGGTCTCCCTCCCCACGCCGCTCTGCGGCGTGGGGAGGGGGAAACAAGGGAATAGGGGTGTGGGCGGGCGGCTTCGCCGCCCGCCCACACCCCTCCT
>DAOTYB010000149.1:0-9511 GCA_034435315.1 Anaerolineae bacterium
CCCCTAGCCCCCTCCCCACGCCGCTCTGCGGCGTGGGGAGGGGGAAACAAGGGAATAGGGGTGTGGGCGGGCGGCGAAGCCGCCCGCCCACACCCCTCCTCCCATCTCCCCCTGCTCTCCCCGCAAAGCGGGGAGAGCAGGGGGCAGGGGGATGAGTGGGGTTGTTCCCGTAAAGGCAAAAGATTTTCTGCCCGTACAACGACGGTGAAATTCAGGCTCAGCCATCGGCTTGCGTTAGCCATCGGTTTCTGACCGACAGCGAGTGATGTCAGTGGCTGAGTAGTTACGCGTCTTTAAATGATGTGGCGGGGGAAATTGCCGCCCGCCACACCTTTGAACATCACCGCAACACTACCTCGGTCCACGCTTTGATCCACGCCTCGCGATTTGCGTCAATGTCAGCGGCAGAGACGATGGCAGGTTTCTTGGCTGTCTGGGCGAACTTGTAGAAATCGGGCAGTTTGGCATCCGCCATCACTGGAAAGACAAACATCTGGAGCGGAATGTCTTCCTGAAATTTCGTCGAGAGCATAAAATCCACGAACTTGCGCGCGAGGTCGGGATTCTTCGCTCCCTTGAGCACGCCGATAAATTCGATCTGGCGGAAACACGCGCCATCGCCCAGCACATTACCCGTCGGCGGCTCGGTCAACTTGCCTTTCGAAAAGTACACCTCAGCGGCGGGACTGGTGGCGTAACTGACCACGATGGGACGATCGCCACCTTTGCCACCCCAGGTGGACTTGGCATAGTAGGCATCGCTCCACCCATCGGTGACGAGAACATCGTTCGCGCGCATTGCCTTCCAGAAATCGAGGTACTTGTCCTTGCCAAAATAGCCGATAGTCGCAAGCAAGAACGCCAGACCCGGCGATGAGGTGGCGGGATTTTGCACGACGGTTAATCCTTTGTACGCCGGTTTGATTAAATCGTCAAGTGTTTGCGGCGGCGCCAGATTCTTTTTGGCGAAATAGGCGCGATCGTAATTGAGACAGACATCGCCATAGTCAATCGGCGTGGCGCGGAATTCGGCATCGAGTACAAACTCGGCGGGGATTTGCGCCGCGCGCGCTGGTTTGTACGCCTCAAAGATACCTTCTTTGAGCGCGCGCGACAGGAATGTATTGTCCACGCCATAGAACGCCTCGGCGAGCGGGCTGGCTTTGGCGAGAATTGCTTTGTTCAAAGCAGAACCCGTATCGCCCGATTTCAGGATTTTCACTCTGGCGTTGTTCGCGCTTTCGAATTCCTTGATGACGCTTTCACTCGCGGCGAATGAGTCGTGCGTCATAATCACCACTTCGCGCGGACCTGAAGGTGTTGCGGTGGGCGCGGGTGTTGCTGTGGGTGCAGGCGCGCACGCGCTCAGCCATCCCACCAGCAGTAGTACGAACACGATGGTTTTGAACATACATCCTCCTTATGTTGATGGATAAAAAAAACCGCTCCTGATCCAGGAGCGGTCGCGAACATCTTTGAACGTCCCTGCGCTGGCATTACCCAGATCAGGTTCAATGGGTCGGTGGAAACCGTCCACCCTCTCAGCCCGACTTGATCGAGCTCCCCACGTACACATTGATTCAGTTGCATATCTAGTTTAGCACGATTTCACGCGCGCGTCAAATGCACAATGAGCAATACGCCGCGTGTCAGAGTCACCTCCGCGTGTTCTGCAATCAACTCATTGCTGACACCCCGCGCGGCATCACAGTACAACGTCTCGTTGCGCAGCGGATAGCGCAAACCGCGTGTGACGATGCCCTCCACGCGCTCAGTGAGCGGAATGAGCGACGCGGTCTCGCCGACACGTCCTTCGATGGTGAGATGTTCTCCCACCACCCACGCGTCGAAATCCGCTTCGGCGATGCGTGCGAGCACACGTGCACGCGCGGGCTTGATGAGCAGTAGAACGTTCGCGAGCATCTGGTCGAAACGTCCACCGAGCGCGCCCAGCAGCGTGATTTCGGTGGCGCCGCGCGTCAGAGCGAGATCGAGGGCAAGTTCCAGATCGGTCTGGTCTTTTTCGCGGGGGTACTGAATCATCTCGACGCGATGCGCGTGGCACCATTCGCGCGTCTCGGCATCGAGCGAATCGAAATCGCCGATGAGAACCTCAGGAGCGCGCGCGAAATGGCGACGCGCGTTCACCGCGCCGCCGTTTGCTGCGATACGCCAGTCTGCCGCGTGCCACAGCGCAGCCAGACGTGGACGATGCTGCATCTGACCATTGGTGATAATCACCACGTTCATTGTGTTTCTCGCCTGGTCGCAATCACGACCATCACTACACTTGTCTCATTCACCACGCGTTGTACTTGTACTTGCCACACCGGGTCCGCCAGCATTGCGCGCGCGAACGTTTCAAAGGGTACTCCATTGCCGCCCACGACGTTCAATGACCAATTGAGGAAGCGACTCCACGCGTCGCGCGGCAACAAGCGCGCCGCGTCCACCCAGATTAAACGTCCGTTGTTCACCAGCACGCGCGCCAGTTCGGCGAACGCGCGCGGATCGTGCGCCAAGCCCGGCGGAAAGGTCATCGTAATCGAATCGAAGGTTGCTGCGGGAAAGGGTAATGCCTGTACGCGTGCGCGCACCAGTGGCGCGGTGGTAGCGTGACGACGCAACTTGGCACGCGTGATGTTCAACATTGCGGCGGACAAGTCCACCCCCACCGCGCGATAACCCGCCGCGCGCAAATCGAGCAACAGATTGCCGGTGCCCGGAGGTACTTCCAGCACGCGCGTTCCAACGACGTGTGGGAGTGACGCGCGCGTCCAGATGCGCCATTGCCCGCGCGAGACCAGCGCGCTCACCCAATCGTAGGTGAAGGCAAAGGGATTGTAAAAGAGATGAAAGGCAAAGCGAAGTAGAACGCGCAGCATTCGTTATGACCAAAAAGTACTAGTGACAAAATGGCAAGGACGCGCTAGAATAATGGTGAAGTAAGGCGCCAAGGGCAGCGCTGATCTTACTTCCCCTCCAAAAACTCAGGGTTCCTCCTCCCCCTGAGTTTTTTGTTTGGTGGCGTTCTGCAAATTGTGGATTTTAAGGTGACTGCTCAGCCCGTATGGCGTACCTTGTGAAGGCATAGTCCTACCCCTTGTTACACCGCATTGCGTTTGAGCGCGACCATTGTCACATCGTCAAAGTGGATGCCTTCGCCGGCAAAGTCGGTCACAGCGCGCATCATCTCGGCGATGAGTTCTGACGGCGCAAGATGCGCGTGCGCGCGTACCAAATCGGCTAGGCGTTCCGCGCCAAACTCTTCCTCCTGTGCGTTAATCGCATCGGTCACACCATCGGTGTACATCAGCAAGAGGTCGCCGGGTTCAAACTCGAGGGTGTATTCCTCGACCGTGATGTTCGGTATGACGCCGAGTGCAATGTTGCGTCCTTTCACCGTGCTCAACTCGTTGCGCGCGGCGCGGTAGAACAAGGGCGGATTGTGCCCGGCGTTGACGTAGGTAAAGCAATGGGTGTGTGGATCGAGAACACCGTGAAAGACCGTGACGAACATATCGGAACGCGCATCGGCGAGGATGATGTCGTTGGCGCGCTCGATCGTTTCGCGCGGCGTGGGCTTGCCAATCGTCATCGTGCGCAGGATGGTGCGCGCGAGCGCCATAAACATTGCGGCGCCAATCCCTTTGTCCGAAACGTCGGCGATGGTGAACGCGACGCGTCCACCGTTGAGGAGTACAAAATCGTACAAGTCTCCGCTCACCTCGCGCGCGGTTTGCCACAAAGCCTCTACGGCATAACCCGCGATGACAGGACATTTTTCGGGCAGGAAACTCGTTTGAATCTGACGTGCCAATCCCAGTTCGTACTCGATGCGACGTTTGTCCTCTGCCTCGCGCGCCAGGCGTACTCCTTCGATGGCGATGGCGGCTTGACTGGCAATAGCCATCACCACTTGAATTTCACGTGTGGTAAAGCGTACAGGTCGTTCACCTTGATCTACCCACATCGCGCCAATCACTTCGCCGCGGGTGACCAGCGGAACGACGAGCAAAGAGTGCACACCGAACTGGCGCATAGCGTCGGGGGCGATCCAATCGCTCTGTTGCGCATCCTCGATGAGGAGTGGCGTTTGCTCACGCAACAACGTGCCAAACATCTTGACCTGATCGGCGGGAAAACGCATGCGCTGAAATTCACTTTGCAAGGCGCGCGTCAGTCCGTACGCTTGGGCAGGCACAAAGGCGCGCGCGTGTGCATCGTAGAGAAAGATCGCACAGCGCGCGACACCCACCAGGAGCGGGGTGATACGCACAATCGTCTCTAATACTTCATCCAGATCCAGCGTGGCGGAAAGGTTTTGCGCGACCTGTAGCAGGGCATTGAGATAGTACGCCTCTTCCTTTTGCAAATTGTACAGGCGCGCATCTTCAATGGCGATGGCGACTTGCGCGGCAAGTGTTTTCAAGATGAACAAATCATCCTCGCCGAACGCGTTACGCCGATCGCTTTCCACGTCCAGTACACCAATCACTTGATCGCCGAGGGTGAGAGGCACCACGATTTCGGATTGCGTTTCGTCAACAGGTTTATCGGGATAGGGTGCAAAGCGTGGCTCGCGACTTACATCGTTGACCAGCACTGCTTTGCCGGTCGCCGCCACCCAGCCCACCAGTCCTTCCAAGCCGATGCGATAGCCGATGTTGCGCGCACGCCAGTCCTCGCCGCGCGGGTGTGTGCTGGCGCGAAAGATCGCGCGGCGTTGCTCGGTATCCACGATGAAGAGATGCACGTGGGAGTAGCCGAAACGATCGCGAATGAGATGCACGATGCGTGGCAAGAGTTCATCAAGGTCGAGCAAGGCGGCAACTTGACGACTGACCTCGCTGACGGTGGCAAGTTGCGCTGCGCGTTGACGCTCGCTGGCATACAGGCGCGCGTTCTGGATTGTCACCGCGGCTTGCGCGCAAATCGAAGTAAGATTGCGCGCTTGAATCGGGAAAAAAGCGCGCGGGCGTGGACTGAACAGTGACAGGGTGCCGATCAGCGTCTCACCGGCAAACAAGGGCACGATGAGCATGCTGCGCGCCGTCGGTACATGGCGGCTGTGTGCGCGCACCATCGCGATGGACTCCAGCGGATAGACGAACGCGCGCGCTACATCCACCGCGCGAATCGGATCGCGATGCGTTGAAAAATATTCAAAGAGTGTCGAGTCGGCTGGTTCTTGGAGGCGCTGCACGGCGTGCCGCGTGGCTTGTAACACCTGAGAGGAAGGCGCTGGTGATACGCGCGCATCACCGAACAGTTCGATGCGGTACACATCGGCGGGCGCAAGGCGTTGCGCGTATTCGTACAGCAAGTCAATGACTTTGTCGGCATCGAACGTGGCTTGTGCGACCGCGTGCGCAAACTCGTTGAGTGCAGCCAGATCATTGCTGCGACGTTCCAGACGCACGCGCGTATCCGCAAAGCGCTGGACGACAATCGCTGTGCCGAGCAATCCTGCGGCAATCAGCAGAAACAGCCCGGCATCGTCTCCAGCGTATGTCACGGCGATGACCATCGCAAAAGGCAGTGGCAAGAGTTCCATCACCACTGCATAGCCCAGTGTGCGTTGAAGGAAATCCTGCAGGGCGGTGATGCCGCCGCGCAAAAATTCAAGCAACGCCCAGCCGAGATTGTCTATGACGAACCACGCGAGCGTAGCACCCAGTAGCGGTGGAACCGTGACGAGGGTAATCTGATGAGGTGGAAAGGTGCCGCCCAGTTCGGTGTAGAGATGCGCGCTGGCGTACACCATTCCGATTTTCAAACCCGCGTTGAACAGGGGTATCTCAATCACGTGTGTAAAAGTGTGTTTCTCACGACGGATGGCGTTGAGGAACAGGTAGAGGAATCCGCTGATTGCCGCGACCCACGCGCCCGGCACCGAACCAAAAATCAGTACAGCGGCAAGGTCAATGATGCCGACGAGCGAGTGGGTCATTCCCGGCAAAGCGTGAAAGCCGGCGCGCTTGAGGATAAATGAGAGCGCGATGAAAAATGCGAGCGCGGCGGCGTTTGCCCAGAGCGCGCTCCAATCGGTCAGTGCGCTCAACGCGGCAACGCCACCCAGTCCAATCCCCAGCGCGTAGATGTTAGCAAGTCGCGTGTCGTGTGTGATGCGTTGACGGAGAGAATCCCAAAAGTGAGCAAGCATAACGTTTACTCGCCGAGCAGACAGGCGTGTAATGCCCGCGCGGCGTGATCCCAGGTGAATTGTTTTGCCCGTGCCAGACCGCGCGCGCGCAGCGTAGCACAGAGTGATGCGTCTGTCAACGCGTGGGATAGCGCGTGCACAAGCGCGTCCACAGCGCGCGGGTCAAAGTACAGCGCGGCATCGCCCGCCACTTCGGGCAGCGAGGAGGTGTTGGAGCAGACGACCGGCGTACCACACGCCATTGCCTCGATGACCGGCAAGCCAAAGCCCTCGTACAGCGATGGGTACACGAACAACATTGCCCCCGCGTACAACGCAGGCAGATCATCATCGGCGACGAATTCCGTAAACACGACGCGATCCTGCAAGTTCAATCGCGCGACTGTCTCAAAGATTTCTTCATACATCCAGCCGCGTGCGCCGGCGATGATGAGTTGGAGATTGGAGATTGGAGATTGGAGATTGGGGAGGAGGCGCGCAAAGGCGTGAAGCAAGCGCACATAGTTTTTGCGCGGCTGGAGCGTGCCAACCGCAAGCAGGTAGGGTTTGCCGCGCGTCAATGTTTGCACACGCGCTCGCGCCGCTGGAGGTACATCGGGGCAAAAGCGCGGTTCGACGCCAGAGTAGAGCACGCGGATTTTTTCGCGCGGGATGCCGTACACCTCGATCAGATCACGCTGGGTGCTGGCAGCATCTGCCAGAATCATTGTCGCGCGCGCGAGCGAAGGTGGCACCGCGCGATTCAAATAGTTCAACAATGGCGCAGGAAAGCACTCGGGCACGCGCACGTATGAAAGGTCGTGAACGGTCACCACCTGGCGCGCGGCAAAGGTAGGCGGCAATAAAAAATCGGGCGAGTAGAACACGTCCACTGCGCCGATGAAAATTTCGATGGGGAAAGGTACGCGCGCGCGATGCCAGAGCGCGGCAAGGTAACGTTCTGTCAGTGGTGCACGGCGAATCGAAAAATTCGGCGCCCAATCGAATGGGATGAGATCGGGATACGCGTCGCGCGGCACAAAGAGGACGTACCGATTCGTGTGATCCACGCGCGCGAGCGCGCGAATCAGTTCACGGGCATAGCGACCAATCCCCGCGCGTTCGCGTGCCGCCGAGGTAAAATCAATCCCGATTTTCATTGCTCGTGCAATAGTTGGTTAGCGCAGAGTGTACACTTGCACTAGATTCCACGATACGTCCAATGGCGATTCACAAAGAAATTCCAGAACAGCACGAGGATGATGGCAGTGGCTTTGGCGAAATTGTAATCAATCGGATGTGGAAACAGATGTTGGAAGATGAACTCGTCGGTGGTCAGAAAGACAATTTGATTGATTCCCAGACCGATGATGTTCACCAGCGCGAATTTACCAAACTGTGTGTGCACAGGACGTTCGCGCGATTCGGGAAATGTCCACAAACGATTCCACGTGAAATTGCTCGTAATCGCACACAAAACAGAAATCAAATTCGCGTACTCTTTGTCCATTCCCACACCCAACACCAGCAAATTCAATACACTAAAATCTACCACTGCACCAATCGTTCCCACCGTGGCAAATTTTACAAAGCGTGACAATTCACCATTGCCATTGAAGATGAATGAAAAGAGTTTGAACAATGAAGAGTCCTCCACGTGTTGTATTGACAAATGACGAATGACCCATAGCGGATGACCAAGGACGAACGACAAAATCCTTCGTCATTCATCCTTCGTCATTTGTCGTTCGTCGTTCGTCGTCCGTCGTTCGTCGTCCGTTCTTCGTCACCAAGCACTGCCACCATACCGAGTCCCACTCCCACTTGTACCGCCATCCCGTGCACAAACAGATTGTCGAACAGGTTATGCACTGAAAGCGCGACGAGCGTGCCCAGCAGTCCTGCCGCGACACCACGCCACACTCCTCGGGTCGCGCGTATCGCGCGCCAGCCCTGCCAGAACGCGGCAACCCATAGAAGCAGGTACGTGCTCAGTCCCACCAGTCCGGTTTCGGCGGCGACGTTGAGAAAATAGTTGTGCGCGTGCCCCAGCGGATCGTCCCAGCGCGGCAACGCGTAGGCGGGATACGTCACCGCATAGTTGCCGATCCCAACGCCGAACGCAGGATGCGCCAGCCACATTTCCCACGCCGCTTGCCAGTGTGCCATCCGTTCGACTACGGCGTAGTTCGTATCGTCCACACGCACACCACGCACATCGAACACACCAAAATAGTCTGTAATGCCGGCAAAGCGCGCGGCAATCACGTCGGGTATCAGATTGATGCTACTGAGCAAGACGGTGAAGGTCAGCACGAACGCTGCGACGATCGTCAGCAACAGCGCGCGCCGACTCTGCACGATGAGCGTGACAATCATTCCGGCGGCAATGCCGAGCCACGCTCCGCGCGACCAACTCATCACAGCCGCGGCAAGCATTGTGACGAGTGACAACAGAGCCAGCGCGGGGAGGAGGGATGCTAGTTTCAGGTGACAGGTTGCAGGTTCAACTTGAAACCTGAAACCTGAAACTAGAAACCTGAAACTTGAAACTTGAAACACCACTCCCAACACTACGCCCAGCGCGACCGGAATGATGAGCGCGAGATAGCCGGCAAACGGATTCGGTTGTTCGAACGTGCCGAACGCGCGCATATAGTTTCCGAATAGCAGAAAACCCTGTGGACCAGTCCGAAAGAAAAACTGGTAAATTCCAATCGCGGCTTCTGCGAGTCCCGCAAGAAACATCACCGCGAGCGCGCGCGTCATCCTGACACGGTCAAAATTGTTCGCAATGTAAAGATACACCGCGAACATTTCCAGCCACTTGGTCAACTCTTTGATGGCGTGGGGCAAAGAGAGCGCGCTCGTGACCGAAACCAGCGCGGCAAACAGGAACAGCGCGAACGGTACCGTGAGCGGCGGAAAGCGAATTGTGATGCCGCGCTCGTGCACAATCATTCGTGCCAGCCACAATCCAATCAACAGAGCGACGGCAATGTCCACCGCTGTAAGATTGCCCACGCCCAGTGGAATCGGAAAGAGTGAACCAAAGGGCACTGCGACGATGGCAATGTACAGCGCGATCTCGTGCCAGCGTAGCAGCGCCAGCACAACCAGCGCGCCACCCACCAGCGCGACGGCAATCGGCAGTGGCAGCGCCACAAGCGCGCTGGCGATGACAAGTAGCGCGAGTGCGATGCCCCACCAGGATTTGTGCATGCGGATAGTCGAAATGCGCATCCGTTTCTCGAATAGTGTGGCAGTACAAGGTTGCTCAGCCGAGCACAAACTTGTATTGTATTACTCAGCCCTGCTATCCCTCGCGACAAGCCCCACCCCCTAGCCCCCTCCCCACGCCGCTCT
>DAOTYB010000150.1:0-4379 GCA_034435315.1 Anaerolineae bacterium
TTCTCGCAAGCGGGCTATAAACGCACCAGTGCGCACACGGTCTTAGCTGGTCTGGTTGCGGCGCCTGATTATACCACAGGACTGGCGACAAAGTTTCTGTCAACGCGCATACCGCCCACGCGGTATGGAATTCTCGCAAGGACAGGGGGGCTGACTTTGCACAAGCCCTGCCCCTTTAGGTGAACATTTGACATTTCCGGGTGACTGTGCTATATTCACGCCACCATAGCGCGAAAGACGATGAACCGGACGAGTACCCGTCATCTCACGTGCAGAGAGTCGCGCCGGATGTGGTGTGAGCGCGATACGGAGGGTGACGGCGAATGGACCGGGGAGTTGCAGGCGGAACGGTCAACGACCCAGTATGCCTTGCCGGAAAGCGCCCCCGTTATCGTGGCTGAGAGCATCAAGTCGGTTTCAAGCGTCAAACTGATAACACCTTGAAACCCAGACGGCGTGCTTGCGAACGAGTGAGACTGGCTCAAATCCCTATCGTGTTTCACGATGGGGATTTTTATTACGAGCCGTCTAAAAAGGGTGGCACCACGGGCAAACGCTCGTCCCTGTGAACGATGTTTTCAGCGCACGGGGACGAGCGAATTTTTTTGACGAAGGACGAATGACGGAGGACGAAGGACGGACGAAGGACGATGTACAACCTGAAACCTGAAACCTGTAACCTGAAACTCGAAACCCCAAGGAGGTAACAATGAAACAACGCATTCTTACTGGCGACCGCCCGACTGGACCATTGCATCTGGGACACTATGTGGGCACGCTAGCCAATCGTGTGCGTTTGCAAGACACGTACGAGGTCTTTCTTGTCGTGGCGGATTATCACGCGCTCACGCGCGAACAAGACAAAGCGCATATCGTTGCCACGCGCGAATTCTCGCGCGAACTGGTGCTCGACTATCTGGCGGTAGGTATTGATCCAGAAAAAACAACCATCTATGTCCAGTCCGATGTGCCGAGTGTATGCGAACTGCATCTGCTCTTTTCGATGCTCATCACCACCTCGCGCCTCGACCGCGTGCCCACGCTCAAAGAGGTGATGGAGGCAGAGCATATCGAAAATCCCACCTATGGCTTGCTGGGGTACCCCGTACTTCAGGCGGCTGACATTTTGCACATCAAAGCGCATCTCGTTCCGGTGGGCAAGGATCAGGAATCGCATATCGAAGTGACACGCGAATTAGCACGCCGATTCAACTATTTGTACGGCGAAGTGTTCCCTGAACCAGCCGCGCTCATCGGCGATGTGCCCACTCTTCCCGGCACTGATGGTAAAGCCAAAATGTCCAAGTCGCTCGGTAACGCCATCTTTCTGTGTGATGACGCGAAAACGGTGGAACAAAAAGTGCGCGGGATGTACACCGATCCCAAACGCATCCGTGCCGATATTCCTGCGGAACCGGAGGGCAACCCGGTGTTTGCGTACCACGATGCGTTCAATCCCGACAAGGCACAGGTCGAAGAATTAAAAGCGCGCTATCGGCAGGGCAAGGTAGGCGATGTGGAGGTGAAACAAAAACTGGCGGCTGCGCTCAACGCGTTCCTTGACCCGATTCGCGAACGGCGTGCTTATTACGCTGCGCGTCCCCAACTGGTGGAAGATATTCTCGCCGCTGGCGCTGCCAGAGTTCGCCCCATCTCTCAAGCGACGGTGGATCAAGCGCGCGCGGCAATGGGACTGGGTAAGGCAAGGTGAGTTTTCGAGACACGGAGGTAACGATGACTTGAGGAGAACCGATGCCCACACGACTCGACAAAACTTAGGAGAATTCACAATGACACGAACAAAATTTTTGCTTGATGAAACCGATCTGCCCCGGGTGTGGTATAACATTCAGGCAGACTTGCCACAACCGTTACCGCCGGTGATTCATCCGGCAACAGGCAAACCCGTCGGTCCGCAAGACCTGGCGGCATTGTTCCCGCTGGAACTGATCCAGCAAGAAGTCTCGCAGGAACGTTACATCGAGATTCCCGAGCCGGTGCGTGAGGTGTATAAACTGTATCGCCCGTCGCCCTTGATCCGCGCGCGGCGTCTGGAACAAGCCCTCGATACGCCGGCACACATTTATTTCAAGTACGAAGGTGTGTCGCCGGTCGGCTCACACAAATTGAATACCGCCATCGCGCAGGTGTACTTTAACCAGCGCGCCGGAACGCGCCGCCTCACCACGGAAACCGGCGCAGGGCAATGGGGGACCGCGCTCGCTTTTGCGTGTAACCTGTTTGGAATCGAGTGCACGGTGTATATGGTGAAGATTTCGTACGACCAAAAACCCTATCGCCGCGTCTTGATGGAACTGTACGGCGCGCGCGTGATCCCTTCGCCTTCACCCGAGACGCGCGCCGGCGCGGCGGCGTTAGCGGCAGATCCGCACTGCACCGGCTCGCTCGGTCTGGCGATTAGCGAAGCGGTCGAAGATGCCGCGACCCATCAACCCCACACCAAATACTCGCTCGGTTCGGTGCTCAATCACGTCTTGATGCATCAAACGATTATCGGATTGGAGGCACAAAAGCAATTTGAACAAGCCGGCGTCGAACCCGACATTTTGATTGGCTGTGTCGGCGGCGGGTCGAACTTTGGTGGTTTTGTCCTGCCGTTCGTGCGCGATAAAATCGTGCACCGGAAATCCACGCGCATCATCGCGGTCGAACCGACGGCGGCTCCTTCGCTGACCAGAGGTGTGTACGCGTTCGATTACGGCGATACCGCTCAACTCGCGCCCATTGTCAAGATGTACACGTTAGGCGCAACGTTCATTCCACCTGCGATTCACGCGGGTGGTTTGCGGTATCACGGTATGGCACCCATCATCTCGCTGCTGTACCAGCAGGGCGTGATCGAAGCCGTCGCGGTGCCCCAGAACGCGGTCTTTCAGGCAGGCGTGGAATTTGCACGCGCCGAAGGCATCGTACCCGCGCCTGAATCTGCCCACGCGGTCCGCGTGGCGATTGACCAGGCGCTCCGTTGCAAAGAGAGCGGCGAGAAACGCGTGATTGCTTTTAATCTGAGTGGACACGGACATTTTGACCTGGGAGGATACGAAACGTATCTTCAAGGCAAACTACCGGATTATGAATATCCTCAACAAGCCATTACTCAAGCCATGGCACAACTTCCCCGCGTCGCACTCTGAGACACCGTCGGGCAAGGCAACGGCGCCTTGCTCGCTCCAGCCACGCGACGCGCCGACGGTCTGTGCGACGCCGCTTTCCTCTCCACCATCCCTTCAGATCAAACTGCGCGTCGTGTCCCTGCACGCGGTCTTGTTGCATGAACACATCGAAACGTCACGCGTCGAGCGATTGATTGCCCGGTTGCAGAACGATCAACTCCTCAAAAATCCGCCCATCGTCGTCGCAGCGGACGCGTATTATCTTGTGCTGGATGGGGCGACACGTATCACTGCTTTGCAATCTATCGGCTGCTGTGATGTGGTCGTGCAAATCGTCGAATACGATACGCCGGGTTTGAAACTCGAGACGTGGAATCATTTGTTAGTGGATGTGCCGCTCGATGAATTTTTCGCGACGTTGCATCGGTTGCCCGATTTGCGTATCGAGCCGATGGTATGGGAACAAGCCGAACGCGCGCTCGCGCAGCGCACCAGTCTTGGCACGCTGGCGTTGCACGATGGTCGCGTGTTCGCTTTGCAAACGCCCTGCCGCACCCTTGCCGAACAAACGCGGCTGTTGAACCAGATTGTCGGAGCATACGCCGGGCGTGGTGAAATGTATCGCGTAGCACATAGCGATCTGGAGCGTTTGCGCGCCGAACACACTCGCGCGAGCGCGCTCGTTGTTTTTCCCCGCTATCGTCCCGACGAGATTCGACACCTCGCGCTCAACGGGAGCAAACTGCCGATGGGCATCACCCGGCACATCATTCCCGGACGCGTGCTGCGTATCAACATTCCGCTCGCGGTGCTCCGCGGGCGTGAACCGCTGGCACAGAAAAATGCCTGGCTGGAAATGTGGCTGAAAACCAAAATGTGCGAGCGTCAGGTACGCTTTTATCAAGAGCCGGTGTTTCTGTTCGATGAATAAATCGGCTTTTGACTGTTGGCGCGTTTGGTGCGAAAATAGACCCAACGTAATTACTCAGCCGTGCCATCATCGAGGCGCAATAGCCCCACCCCCTCGCCCCCTCCCCACGCCGCTCTGCGGCGTGGGGAGGGGGAAGCAGAGGGTAGGGGTGAGGGCGGGCGGCGAAGCCGCCCGCCCTCACCCCTGCTCTCATCTCCCCCTCTCCCCGCAAAGCGGGGAGAGCAACCGTGTTCTCTGTCAAGAACTGATATGGTTCGCAGGGGGCAGATGGGGCAAACGTAGCCGACAGGGCGTCCGAGCAGCACTACCCGTCT
>DAOTYB010000151.1:0-5103 GCA_034435315.1 Anaerolineae bacterium
TCACGAATCTTGTGGGAGAGAGCATAGCCGAAATCGGGCAGGATTTCAAGTGGGTCGGCGCAACGGCGGGCGGCATACCGTACGCCGCTCAGAAACGACTACAGGGCTTATCTTACTGAATTTTCAAAATTAATGTCCGCCTAGGTCAATCATGTGCGATAATTGAGCACATGAGACCTTTCGGAACAACACAACAACTTGCACGCCGCCGACAGCGCGCCATTGTTTTGTTGCAACGGGGCCAGAATCCCAGCCAAGTCGCCAAGCGACTTGGCACAACCGCACGAAGTGTGCGACGCTGGCGGCAACAACTCCAACACGGCAAAGGCAAACCGCAAACGCGCACTCCAGGATGCCCCTGCCGTTTGAGTGCCGTCCAGCGCTTACACTTGATCCGTGTGCTCGAGCGTGGGGCGTCCGCCTACGGCTATGCCGAAGATTACTGGACGTTGGAGCGCATCGCTCATTTAATCTGGGATCTGTTTCGGATACGCTATCGCTCCAGCGGCGTCTGGTATCTCTTGCGGCGACTCGGCTGGAGTTGCCAGAAACCGCAACGGCGTGCTTTGCACCGCAACGAGAAAGCCATCGCCCATTGGAAACGCTACCAGTAGCCCCAGATAAAAAGAAAGTGGCGGGCGCTCCGTGCCACCCTCATTTTCCTCGATGAAAGTGGGTTTTCCATGGTTTCACCCCTCAAACGCACGTGGGCCCCGCGCGGTCAAACGCCGATCATTCGCACGAGCATTGAACACAAGGAACGAGTCAATTTGATGGGTGCCTTGTGTGTGAGTCCGAAGAAACGCAAGATCAAATTGCATCTTCAATCCTATCGCACTTCTCTGAACGGCGAGCACGTGATCCGCTTTCTCAAACGTTTGCTCCGTTGCGTCAGAGGGCCTATCGTAATGGTATGGGACAGACATCCCATTCATCGTCGCGGTGAGGTGCAAACCTTTCTCGCACGTCATCCGCGTCTGCATGTGTACGAGTTTCCGACAGCGGCTCCGGAACTCAATCCAATCGAATTTGTATGGACTCAAATCAGTGAACACATTGCGAATACAGCACCCCATAACCACACGGAACTGCGAGCGAATGTGCTGGCGGCAAGCGCTCGAATACGACGTTCTCAACGACGTCTGTGGAACTGCATCTTTGCCTCTGATTTGCCTTGGGAACGCTAAACCGCGCGGACATTATTTATTGAAAATTCAGTAAGTTGACGCGTATGGGGCTAGGGGGTGGGGCTATTTCACGATAGATAGGACGCCTGAGTAATTATCCTGTGCTACGAAAGCGGAAAAAACTTTTGCATGTTTACTTAGCGTTACTGATTGACAACCCATCGCCGTCACGGTATAATCGCGTACGCATCCTCAGATTGGCATCCTGCGACTCGGTTCAGAATGCTCCATCCGACTCGTCTCGTGTTGCGCGACAGCGCGATGAAAAAGCAGGGCGAATCAAAACCATCGCGCTCAAATTACACAAAGGACAACACCCGATGCTTGAATTCATCCTACCCGCCTTGCGCGCGGCGATTCCCGCCGGCACACCGTTGTTGTATGGCACGCTGGGCGAAGTGGTCGCCGAACGTTCCGGCGTCTTGAACCTCGGCGTGGAAGGTATGATGATTATGGGCGCGGTCACCGGTTTTGCCGTCACACACACGACCGGCAATGTGTGGCTCGGTGTCGCCGCGGCGGCACTTGTCGGCGGACTGCTCGCGCTCGTCCACGCGTTTGCCACCATCACCCTGCGCGTCAATCAAGTCGTCTCCGGACTTGCGCTGACGATGCTGGGTCTGGGCATCAGCGGACTGGTCGGCAAGCGGTACATCGGAGTCGCGCTGACGACGCGCCCCGAACCCTTACACTTGCCGATTCTGAGTGATTTGCCGATTTTGGGTCCGCTCCTCTTCCAGTTCGATGCGCTCGTGTACGGCGCCATCGTTTTGACGCCGCTCTTGTGGTTCATCCTGTACAAAACGCGCTGGGGCATCACACTCCGTTCGGTCGGCGAAAGCCCAGCCACTGCGGATGCGTTGGGCATCAATGTTTTTCTGGTGCGCTATCTCGCTGTCTGTTTTGGCGGGATGCTGGCAGGCATCGGCGGCGCGTATCTTTCGCTGGTGTATGCGCCCGCCTGGGTCGAAGGGATGACGGCAGGCGCCGGCTGGATCGTCATCGGCTTGACGATTTTCGCGCTGTGGGATCCGGCGCGCGCGATGCTCGGCGCGTATCTTTTCGGTGGCGTGCGCGTCTTGCAGTTTCGTTTGCAACCGCTGGGCGTTTCGCCGCCGCTGTTGAATATGTTGCCGTACATTCTCACGATTCTCGTGCTCTTGTTCAGCGCAGGCGAGGTGATGCGCAAACGCATCGGCGCGCCAGCGGCGTTGATGCTTCCCTATTCGCGCGAGGAACGATAGCGCAACGTGAAATCGAGAACGCTGCTCCTCTGCGCCGCAATCATCTGGGGACTGGCGTTCGTCGCGCAACGTCAGGGAATGGAGTTTGTCCAGCCCTTTACCTTCAACGCCGTACGCTTTGCGCTGGGTAGCGTTTCGCTCCTTCCCTTTGTGTTCCTCAATCGCCACGCGCCGCGCACGGTCTCACGGCGGACGATGTGGTGGGGCGGATTCGCGTGCGGCGCGTTCCTGTTCATCGCTGGCTCGTTGCAGCAAATCGGCATCGTCTATACGACAGCGGGCAAAGCCGGGTTCATCACCGGCTTGTATGTGATTCTCGTGCCGATGCTGGGCTTGGTGTTGCGCCAGCGCACCGGCGCGTGGACGTGGCTCGGCGCGACGAGTGGCGTGATTGGCTTGTATCTCCTCTCGGTCACCGAAGCGCACACCATCGAGTACGGCGATTTGCTCGTGCTTGTGGGCGCGTTCTTCTGGGCGATTCACGTGCACCTCATCGCGCGCTTTGCCGCGCCGATTGGCGCGCTGCGTCTGGCACTGATTCAGTTCGTCGTTTGCGCGCTGCTCAGTTTCCTTGCGGCACTGGTGTCTGAGACAATCCGCGCGCAAAATGTGCTGGACGCCGCGCTGCCGATTTTGTACACCGGCATCTTGTCGGTTGGAGTGGCGTACACGTTCCAGGCACTCGGTCAGCGCGAGACGCCACCCGCGCAAGCCGCCATCATCTTGAGTTTAGAGACCGTGTTCGCTGCACTCGGCGGCTGGTTGATTCTGAGCGAAACCTTGCCGTTGCGTGGCATCATCGGTTGCGCGTTGATGTTTGCAGGAATGATTGTTTCGCAGTTGGATGCTCCCCAACTGTTGCGAAAGGTAAAAGTCAACCATACCCACTGAAAAAATGTGGATGCAATTGTCGGTGCACCACATCGCGGGAGTTACAACAAAGCCGCGATGCTGATTTGCGCGTGCGCCGAGGTGCTGCGCGCGCGGTGACGCTGCTCAAGCCGACGCGCTCATCGCGCAGGTGCGCGCGCGTTATCCGCGTCATCGCGCCTTCCTCGCGGAACTGGACGCGCGGTGGGAATAGAGTCGTTGAGCGGACAAAGGAAAAACCGTCAGACCCAGATAGGGCGCTGACGGTTTTCCGTTGGTAGCGGGGGTCAGACTCGAACTGACGACCTTTGGGTTATGCTTACCACTACGACTTTCGTCGCCCGCCTTGCAAAGCGGTTTGTGGTCTGGACTTTCCCTTCACCATTGGCATCTCGTGCCGTTAGGTGCCTGCCGTCAAGTCTCTACACCTTCTCAAGAAGAGCTTGGCTCGGGATTACCTTTGTATGCGGCTCCCCCGAATTTGGCAGGTGATCACACGTGAGTTTCCTCACGTGCCGCCCATTGCAGGATCAAGTCCCATACCTCTAACGTGATCCTGCGGATTGAGCCCAACGAGCTGCCTCTGCTCCACCCCGCATCGTTTGCGCTCTAATTATATACCAATTCAAAAATTCGTCAAATCTTCTGTTCACACCAATTGCTCTTCAATTTGTGGCTCTTGCTGGATTATGCTATAATGTGCCTTGCTATTTTTCACTGGCGCGCTCGAGGCGCGCCAGACCCGTCGAAAAAAAATCTGCGACGGTCGGTAAGCGTTCGTCGTATTTTCATCAAAGGAGTTGTCGTGGTCAAACGAGTTTATCAACCTAAACGCAAGAAACGGATGCGCACACACGGTTTTCGCGCGCGGATGCGTACCCCCGGGGGACGCAAAGTGATCGCGGCGCGCCGCGCGCGCGGCCGTAAACGACTTGCCGTGACGCGCACGCGTTCGGGACTAAAGCAAAAGTAAGAGCGAGGGGGATGGCAAAGTAAAAGGAGCAAGTGCTTCCTCACTCACCTTGTTCCATGATAAAGCGTTCTTTCAGTTTGCGGCGCGGTGCAGAATTTCAAAAGGTGTGGGATGAAGGCAAAGCGTATGCCCATCCGCTCGTGATCTTGCGCGTGCGCCCAAACGGTAGAGAGAGTTGTCGGTTTGGATTTGTGGCAGGGAAGAAGATCGGCAAAGCAACGGTGCGCAACCGGGTCAAACGCTGGATGCGCGCCAGTGTCCGACAGCATTTACACGGTATTGCTTCGGGTTGGGATGTGATTCTGATTGCGCGTGCCAGCGCGGCACAAAGTAATTTTGCCGAAATGAGCGCCGCGATCGCACAGTTGTTGCAACGTGCCGCGCTGTTACGCGCACCCTGAGGTTGAGTATCTTTTTCGACCTGATCCCCGTGGGCTTATGAAACACCTCGCAGTAGCTTTGATTCGATTGTACCAACGACTCGTCTCTCCGCTTTTACCCTCCGCGTGTCGTTTTGTCCCGACCTGTTCACAGTACAGCCTCGAAGCAATCACACATTTTGGCTTTTGGACGGGGGGATGGCTAGCCGTGCGGCGCATCTTGCGCTGTCATCCGTTCAACCCCGGCGGGTACGACCCGGTACCTTACGAGTAAAGGTTCTGTAACCGTTCAGCCCGCTCTGTCATTGCGAGAATTCCATACCGCGTGGGCGGTGCGGTATGCGCGTTGACAGAAACTTTGTCGCCAGTCCTGTGGTATAATCAGGCGCCGCAACCAGACCAGCTAAGACCGTGTGCGCACTGGTGCGTTTATAGCCCGCTTGCGAGAA
>DAOTYB010000152.1:0-2890 GCA_034435315.1 Anaerolineae bacterium
GCGGCGTGGGGAGGGGGCGAGGGGGTGGGGCTTTTCGCGATGGACGGCACGGCTGAGTAATTACTCCATTTGATTATAATCGAAGAGTGAGGCGCGGACAAATCTGATGTGACGACAGAAACCAAGTGGCGGGTGGCTTCGCCCGCCACCACCCGTCCTTAATGACTCTTCGTTGGGACGAAAAAAATCTTTCGCCACAACGGGGAGTCTGCCACCTATTCCAATTTTACCCAAATTCGATTATAATGGGAAATGTAGAAATTGTCTTCTTGCGTAGAAACTATCACGCCTGCGAGGATTCTGTCAGACAATTTTACAAAATTGTCCTGCGTCTAGTTGCGTAGCACTATGGGAAAACACCTCGATACACAAAAACCGCAACGCACCCGCCGTCAAACTCGCGCGCGCGCGACCCCCGCGCGTCGCGCCACAGTATCGCGCGCCGAGTTGAAACGACTCGAGTTCACACTGGATAGTATTGGCGATGGTCTCATTACGGTAGATACGCGCCAGCGCGTCACTTTTATCAATCGCGCCGCGCAACAATGGACCGGCTGGCAAAAAGCCGACGCGCTGGGACAAGACATTACCCAGGTGCTTCGTCTCATCAACGCCAAAACGCGCCAGACCGTTGCCAATCTGGTGCAGATCGCTCTGGAGGAAAAGCGCACACTTGGCTTGCCTGCGGATACTGTGCTTGTCGCGAAGGACGGGAGCGAGTATTTCATCTCCAGCAGTATCGCGCCCATCCAGAGTCACAGGGGTAAAATCACCGGCGTCGTCCTGGTCTTTCGCGACATTACACGCTTGCGTCAGGCAGAACAGGCACTCGCCGAAGCGCAACAATTCACCGCGAGTTTGATTAAACATTCACTCGATATGATTATCGCCGTAGATCGCGAACGCCGCATCATCGAGTTCAATCCCGCGGCGGAACGCACCTTCGGCTACAGCAGGGCTGAAGTGATTGGACGTGATGTGAGTATGCTCTATGCTGATCCCAGTGAGGGTGACAAGATTAATCAAGCCGCGCGCGCTCTCGGCAGTATGGCAATAGAAATATGGAACCGACGCAAAAATGGCGAGGTGTTTCCTGTGCTAGTTTCTGCTTCACCATTGAAGAACTCTGCTGGTGAAATTATTGGTGCGATGGGTGTTTCACGTGACATCACCGAGTTCAAGCGCGCCGAGGAACAACGGATTCGCACCGAGCAACTGAGCGCGTTAGGGCGAATGGCAGCCGCGCTGGCGCACGAAATCAACAACCCCTTGCAAGCGATTCATAGCACGCTGGACTTGATGCTCGATTTTCCCTTGTCCCCTGAAGAACGCGAAGCGAGTCTCCGCATCATTCACCAGGAGATTGAACGGTTGGGTCAAGTCACCGAACGCATCCTGCGTTTTGCGCGCCCGACGCCTGCGCTCCGTCGAACGATCTCGGTCGCCGAAGCGGTGCGTCAAACCGTACGCCTGGCAAACAAACATTTACAACAGATGCGTATCGAGGTGACGCTCGAAATTCAAGAGACTCCTCCCGTCCTTGCCGCACCCGAGCAAATTGGGCAGGTCTTTCTTAACATCCTCCTCAACGCCATCGAGGCAACCGGTGAGGGCGGCCACATCCACATTGCCACACGCGCAGAAGATAAATGGGTAATCACTTCCTTCCACAACGACGGTCCGATTATCTCGCCCGAAGAAATGCCGCATATTTTCGAGCCATTTTTCACTTCCAAGCCAGACGGCACGGGATTGGGATTGTACATTGCGCAAAGCGTTGTGCAACAGCACGGCGGTACGATGACGGTCGAAAACACAGGCAGCGAGCGGGGTGTAAAATTCACCATTCGCTTGCCGATTGTCACGGGTACTGATTGATCCGTATGACATCACACGATTCGCTGACGACTCGCATTCTCGTCGTGGACGACGAACCGAACATTCGCCTGCCCCTTGTTCGCGCACTCGAACTATCGGGGTACAGCGCTGCGGGCGCCGAATCCGGGCAGCGCGCGCTGGAAATGTTGCGGGCGGCACGCTATGACGTGATGGTGCTGGATATGCGCTTGCCTGGTCTCGATGGAATGGAGGTGATGCGCGCCGCGCGCCAGATTCAGGCGGATTTGATCATTCTGGTTCTCACCGGACACGCTACCCTCCAGAGCGCGATCACCGCGGTCAAAGCAGGTGCCAGCGATTACCTCCTCAAACCGATTGGCACGCAAGACATCATTGCCGCGATCCGCGCGGCGTTGCAGAAACAACAGGCGCACGCGCGCCGCCAGCAGTTGATCAAGGCTGCCCTCGAAGCGTTACACGCGGCGGAAAGTATCGCGTCCGCTGCAGATGCCTCCACGCCACCGCAGTCCGCTACGGCAACAACGCCTGGCGAGCGTTTTCGCCAAGTCGGTACGCTGATTCTCGATCGCGTCAAACGTCTCGTTACCTTTGAAAACGATTTGACACGCGTCATTGCCTTGACCGAAGGCGAAGCCCAAATCCTCGAATGTCTGATGGATGTGGTGGGACAACCACTCACCTGCCGTCACATTGCCAGGCGCGTGTGGAATTACGATATTAGCGAAATCGAAGCCGAAAGTTTGGTGCGCCCCTACATCTTCCGCCTGCGCCAGAAAATCGAACGCAACCCCCAACAACCGGCGCTGATTCAAACCGTGCGCGGGCGCGGCTATCTCCTCGCGACAAGTCGCCGCAAGCCATAGCCGCGCCGACCTGCGTTGGCAACCGCTGTTGTCCACGCAGGCGAACATCGCTCCGCGTTGCGGCAAATTATGGATTTTAAGAAATTATTTCCGTAACAGCACAGGAACATTCCTCAACCTGTGCTAGCCATTGCCAAGGTCGCCCCACCCCCTTGCCCCCTCCTCAC
>DAOTYB010000153.1:0-10096 GCA_034435315.1 Anaerolineae bacterium
GTGGACAATATCGTTTTGCGCAAATGTCCCTCTGGCGCGACCTGTCCACCGGGAGGTTCGTCCGCTCTACCAGCGGGTAGTCGGATGATCGAATTTCCCTTCAGCGAAGGTCCAAAAAAGTAATTCTCAGGCATCGGCTCATAGGCGATTACACTATTCACGTTAACACAGCGCGCTTTTCCTGACAGCAAAAACCAAAGACGAAGGACGAATTCGTCGTTCGTCCTTCGTCTTTGGTCGCTTTGTCCGTGTGCAGTATGCATCGTCCTATCCATAAGCCATCGCCTCTTCGTCATTGGAGCACACCATGCCTCACCTCTATCTATTGAGTTGGTACCATCACGGCACAGAAGTCGATGCGCGCAACTTTTTTCAGAAATTGCGTGAGGGTCGTCAAAAAGGAATCCCGTTCCCTTTCGATTGTCCCTACCAAGTTGGCCTGGTGCATTGCACTGCGCGCGGCGAGGAACATTGGTGCGTGGGTGTTCTGGTGATGTGTAGGACAACAGACGATGACAGCATCGAACAGAACGCAAGACTCGAGCAATGGTTCACGCGGTGTGGGGCTGATTTTTCCATTGCCGAAAAGCGTGACGAACCCGCGATCTGCCCATCCGTAGAGGAAACCCTTCAACGAATCTACGGCGATCATTACAAATGTGTAGAAATCTTTGGCACGCTGGGATAAGCAAAGACCTGTCGGGCACCGTGCTCCGACAGGTCTTGTTGTCTATGCCGCTCCCCGCACCTCCGCGCCGATCTCGCGCTGGAGCCGCGCGACGATTTTCTCGCGCACCTTGCTTGCATCCGCATCCGAAAGCGTGCGATCCATCGCCTGGAATGTGAGCGCGTACGCCAGCGATTTTTTGCCGCGCGGAATTTGATCGCCGCGATACACATCGAACAGCACCGCGCGTTGCAACAGCGCGCCGCCGGTCTGCACGATGAGCGCGTGCACGCGCTCCGCCGGCACATCCTCGTCCACAACCAGCGCAAGGTCCTGCGCGACGCCGGGATAGCGCGAGAGCGCGCGGGTCTTGTACGTCAGCGGCACACGCGCCAACAGCGCGTCCAGATCGAATTCGGCAACAAGCACGGCTTGCGCGGGCAAATCGAATTTTTCGCGCACGAGCGGATGCAACTCGCCCAATTCCCCAATCACCCCATCACCCAATTTCACTTGCGCGCCGCGCCCCGGATGAAACATCGGATTCGACGAGGGGACGAATGACGCGTTCGTCAGATGCAAGCCAGCAAGCAGCGCTTCAATCACACCCTTGAGATCGTAAAAATCCATCGGTGCAGTGTCCGCACCTTGCCACGCCATTTCCTCGCGCGCACCCGTCATCACAATGCCCAGCCGACGCCGTTCGAGCGGCAGACGCAAGCCCTTGTCCTCCGGCAACTCGCTCACGATCTCGCGCGGCAAGAGCACATCGTCCGCGCCGCGATGCCAAAAGACCGGACCGATTTCGAACACTGCAACGCGCGGACGATAGCGTAGATTCGCGGCAGTCACATCCAGGAGATTGGAGATTAGAGATTGGCGCAGGACGGAACGATCCTCGCTGATCGCGTTTTCGATACGCACGTACCCGCGCGCGGGCAGCGCCGCGCGCGCGGCGCCCGGCGGCGTGAGCAACGCCTCGCGTTCCGGCGTCGTAAAACGATACGTGACCACATCCTGCAAGCCCGCGTCAATCAACACATCGCGCGCGCGCTCTTCCAGTTCCACATCGAGATTGTCGCGCTGCTGCGGCAGTTCATCGTTCATCCGCGAAATCGGAATGTTCTCGTAACCATACATCCGCGCGATTTCCTCGACGAGATCATCCGTGCCATCCACATCGAGGCGATGGTCGGGGACGGTGACGCGGAGAATCGTGGACGAAGGACGAACGACGAATGACGAACGACGCCCCGATTTTCTTTCGTCTTTCGTCTTTCGTCTTTCGTCTGATTCAACTTTGAACTCGAGACTGGTCAGCATCCGCGCGATCTCTGGCGCGGGAATTTCCACGCCAAGTTGGCGTTTCACTTCCGCGATTGGCAGATTGATGACGATTTTCTTCGGCTTGTTTGGGTACGCGTCAATCAGCCCGCGCGCGATTTCACCGCCAGCGAGTTGACGCATCATCTCGATAGCGCGGCGCAGTCCAATGATTGCCTGCGCGGGATGCACGCCACGACTGAAACGATAACCGGCTTCAGACGAAAGTTTTTGCGCTGCCATCGTCCGACGAATGTTGATGTAATCCCACGCCGCGGCTTCGAGCAACACATTTCTCGTGTTCGCATCCACTTCACTCTCCGCGCCGCCCATCACACCCCCAATCGAAAGCGCGCCGCGCGTATCGCACACCAGAATCGTGAACGGATCGAGTTTGCGTTTGACACCATCAAGCGTTTCGAGTTCTTCGCCGGGTTCGGCGAGGCGTGTGATGATCGTCGGCGATTTGCCGCCCGCGCGCGCGACGAGTTTGTCGTAATCGAACGCGTGCAGCGGTTCGCCGGTTTCCAGCATCACATAGTTCGTCACGTCCACGATGTTGTTGATGGGACGCATCCCCGCCATTTGCAAACGACGTTGCATCCAGAACGGCGAGGGTTTGATTGCGATGCCGCGAATCAGCGCGGCAGTGAAACGCGGATTGAGTTCTGGATTCTGGATGACGACCTTGACCTGTCCTTCGATGGGCGCGCCTTTTGCCACGATTTTTTGCGGCACCGCTTTGAGTTTCGCTCCGGTCAGCGCGGCGATTTCGCGCGCCACGCCAATCACCGACGCGCAGCGCGCCATATTCGGATTGATTTTGATGTCGAACACCACATCGCCGAGATAATCCGCGAGCGGTATTCCGACTGGCGCATCGTCCGGCAAAAGGATGATGCCTTCGTGTTCGTCGCTGATACCCAGTTCTTTTTCGGAGCAGACCATCGCGCCGGACTCGACGCCGCGAATTTTCGATTTTTTGAGTGTGGCGATTTCCCAGCCCGGCTTGTGCCCATCGAACAAGCGCGCGCCTTCGAGCGCGAGCGCGACCTTGTAACCGCGCTCACCGATTTTGATGTTCGGCGCGCCGGTCACCATCTCGATCGGTTCGCGCGCGCCGTACGCCACGCGCACAATCGTCAAGCGATCCGCGTTTGGATGCGGTTTCACCTCCAGAATCTCGCCGACGAAAATTTTATCGCGATCCCACGCCAGTTCCGGACGTTCGCCGCTCGCGCGCGAACCTGCCGGTCGCGCCAAGCCGATGTACTCCATCTGCTCGACTTCGAGTCCGGCAAAAGTGAGTTTCAGCGCCAGTTCTTCCGGCGAAATGTTGATGTCAACGTACTCGCGTATCCAGGACAAGGGGAGTTTCATCAATGCCTCCAATCAGAATCAATGAGCCAATTGCCCAATGTGCCAATGAGCCAAAAGCAATGAGCCAATTATCCAATGTGCCAATGAGCCAAAAGCATTTGCTCATTTGTCATTTGTCATTCGTCGTTCGTCGTTCGTCATTCGTCCATTTGGCTCATTGGTTCATTGACACATTGGCTCATTGTCTTCAGAACTGTTCCAGGAACCTGAGATCATTTCCCCAAAAGTACCGAATGTCCTCGATGCCGTAACGCAAGATGGCGATGCGTTCAGGACCCAGTCCGAAGGCAAAGCCGCTCCACTTGTTCGGATCGTAACCGCCGTTTTTGAGCACGACAGGATGCACCATCCCCGCGCCCAGAATTTCGAGAAAGCCGGTGTACTTGCACATCGCGCACCCCTTGCCATCACAGATGATGCACTGCACATCCATCTGCGCGCTCGGCTCGGTGAAGGGAAAATGATCGGCGTAGAAACGCACCGGGCGTTCGCCGAACGCGCGCCGCGCAAATTCGATGAGCGTGCCTTTCAAATCGGCGAACGTGATGTTGCGTCCAATCGCCAGTCCTTCGACCTGATTGAATTGAATTTCGTAGCGCGCGCTCACCTGCTCGTAGCGATAGCACATCCCCGGCAAAATCACGCGCAGCGGTTGCGTGCCATTCGCGCCCAGTTCGCGCATCGCGCGAATTTGACCGGGCGAGGTGTGCGTGCGCAGCAGAACACGCTGATCGGTCTCGGCGATGTAGAACGTGCTCCACGCATCGCGCGCGGGATGATGCGGCGGGATGTTGAGCAGTTGAAAGTTCGTCTCGTCCGATTCGACTTCGCGCGAGCGAAAGATCTGAAAGCCCATATCGCGCCAGATGCGATAAATCTCGCGCAAGTTGGCATTCGCCGGGTGCAGACGCCCGCGCTGCACCGGACGCCCGGGAAGCGTCACATCGAGCGGCGCGCTTGCCAGTGATTCGCTGAGCGCGCGTTGTTTGATCGCGCCGATTTTCGCTTCGAACGCGGATTCGAGCGCGGCTTTGACTTCGTTGGCGAGTTTGCCAGCAGCGGGGCGCTCCTCTTTCGGCAGCGTGCCCAATTTTTCCATCAACGTCGCCAGCGCGCCTTTGCGTCCCAAAAATGTGATGCGCCATTGTTCCAGCGCGTCATTGTCCCAGATGGGTTCCAGTTGCTCCAGTGCATTCGTGCGAAGTTGGTTGAGTTCGTCGAGCATAGAATCTCCTTCAACAAAAAACTCCCGCCCCCACAGGGACGAGAGCGTGTCTCGCGGTACCACCCTGGTTAGTCGAATAGTCGCGTGGTCGGTTTAGTCACCCAGTCGCTTGATCAACGACGACACGACTATTCGACCCCGAGACTATTGACTCACTCATCGCCGACCATCATCGGCTGCCTCGATAACGCGAGAGACGCGGCGCGCGCTAATCTCGCAACGCGATTTCGCACGCGCAGCTCGGGAGCGAACTTTACCGTCTTTCCCCGAAAGGACTTGCAGCCCGCCGCCTCTTTCTGTAGCGGCGTGTCCTTCTCTCTGGCGGTTCCAGTACGGTTACTCTTCTCCGTCATCGCCTTTGGTCTGCATTATCACCAGAAAGTTCGAATTTGTCAATTTGAGAAAAATAAAGTCAAATTGACATCCTGCAATATCTCTGTTATATTTACTGTAGGGGTCTTTGTCTCATTCCTGCGTGCGATGAACACGCAGCAGCCAGACAGGCAAAAGCACCCCGTCGTAAAGCATTGAGCGAACCAAGGGATACCGTGTGCCAACAATTGCCCAGCCATCCTTCAGGGCACCAACGAAGCAGAGGACAGAGAATTGCGCGGCGGACTGTCCCTTCCCCTGCAAGACACATTGGCGCCTGGTCCTCACCCGTAAGCAGAGGTTTCACCTATGCCCCAGCCAGTCATACTACCCGAATCGTATATAGAGCGCATCGAACAGGTGTTGGACGAACTACGCGCCAGGACGCGTGCAAGTTACGTCTTTCTGGCAGACATTAGCGGTCAACTGATTCAGGCGCGTGGAATCACTCGCTCGCTGAACATTACCGCGCTGGCAGCACTCACTGCGAGCAATATGGCGGCAACCGCAGAAATGGCGCGCCAGATTGGCGAAGAGCAACCTTTCCGCTTGATGTTCCACGAGGGGAGCAAACGCAACATCTATCTTTCTCAGGTAGGGGAAAGTTTTTTGCTGGCAGTCGTCTTCGATGTCGAAGTCCAAATTGGTCTAGTGCGTCTGTTCAGCAAGCGTGCCGTTGAAGAACTGCTGACGCTGACAGCCGATTATGAAAAGATCGTGCAACAGACGCCGGCGATGATGGAAGCAGGTTTTGACACCGCGCTGGACGATGCGCTGGATGCCTTGTTACCACAAGATCAGCGGCGGTCAACTAACCGCTGACTAGCGAGTACGTATGTTCATCAACTGGAAGCAAAAGGAAATCAAACTCAAGATTGTCTATTACGGCGCATCGCTCTGTGGCAAAACTACCAATCTGGAATTTTTACATGCGAATATCCCGGCGCATGCCCGCAGCGAGATGGTCTCACTCAAGACGCGCGAAGACCGCACCATCTTTTTTGATTTCCTCGAAATTCAACTCGGTGAAATCAAAGGACTCAAACCCAAATTCTCGCTCTACACCGTGCCGGGGCAAGTCTATTACGTCGCCAGTCGCAAACTGGTGTTGCAGGGCGCGGATGGAGTCGTGTTCGTCGTAGATTCGGCGCCCGAACGGCGCGAGGCAAATGTAGAGGCGTGGAACAATCTGCACACCAATTTACGCGAGTTTGGCATCGTCCCCGAAAATTTTCCCATTGTCGTTCAATTCAACAAACGCGATCTACCCAACGCACTCCCACTGGACGAACTACGCGCGCTCATCCCCTGTAACGGTTATCCACAATTTGAAGCGATTGCCATTCAGGGCATTGGGGTCTTTGAATCACTACGTCCCGCCATCAAAGCCGTGATGCTTCAGGCGCAAAAGCATCTCTAACACAACCCTTTGTCCAGACCCGGCAAAAAATGAGTGCACTATGCCTGCACACGACTTGACCACTAGTCTCACCCAGCTACTCCACACGCTGCAAGCCACCACACCAGGAATCCTCGGGGCGAGTATCATCAGCAACGACGGTTTTGCCATCGTGTCCGAGTTGCCCGATGAAATTGAAGAACGTCGGGTGGCAGCAATGTCCGCCGCAATGCTCGCGCTGGGCGAGCAAACTACGCATGAATTCGAGCAAGGACAACTAGAACGTGTCTTTATCGAAGGAACACATGGCTATACGATTATTGTCAGCGCGGGACCCGAAGCCGTCTTGAGCGTCGTTGCGCGCAAAGACGCCAAACTCGGTCTGGTCTTTTTGCAAATGGAGCGCGCGGCGGAAAACATTCGCCAGGCCATTGGCTAGCCGACGCAATGCTTCGGGGGCACCACAAGAATCCATCCGCACCAGGTAGAGTGCTATGACAACGACCACGGAACTATCCATATTCGAAACGATTTTGCACGAAATGAATACCGAAGGCGCGTTTACCGCCTCCGTCCTGGCAAGCGAAGATGGCTTGCCTATTGCGTCGGCGCCGACGCCGTCACCCTACGATGCCGAGGCAATCGCCGCAATGGTCGCACTGGTCAAGGATTTCATCATCCAGGCGCAGACACGTATCGGCTTGGCAGAAGTGGACGAGGTCTCGATCGTCGTGAACGATCGTTCGCGTCTCGTGTGTCGCTACTTTCAGGTAGGGACGCAATCCTTCGTCTTGACCGTGCTCGCACCGCCTCAGCAAAGTTATCGGCGGCTGATGACGCGCGCCGTGCGCCAGATCAAGAGCGAGTGGGATTCCAAACACTAAAAAAAGACTTTCAGGTTTTACAGCCTGAAAGTCTTTTTTTGTTCTACACGAGTTCCATCCCACGCCGTAACGCTTGCTTGTTCAGTGGTAACTTGTCTCGATGACGTGCGCTGATGTGCTCTTCCAGAACTTGATCGAGGGTCTCCGGTTTGAGCATCCCCGTCGCGGCAATCAGGACTCCCACCATCACCACGTTGGCTAACTGCACCACCCCCAGTTCCGCCGCAATGTCATTCGCGGGAACATACTCGACGCGAATATCCTCGCGCTGGGATCTGGTGGTGACTAGCGAAGAGTTGACGATCAGAATCCCTCCTTTTTTCACCAGCGGCTCAAAACGATTAAACGAAGGTAAATTCAGCACCAACGCGGCGGTGGGATGCCGCGTGAGCGGCGAACCGATTTCCTCGTCGGAGATGATGACGGTACAATTCGCCGTGCCCCCACGCATTTCGGGACCATACGACGGAATCCACGTCACATAGCGACCTTCTGCCAGCGCGCCGTACGCGAGCAATTGCCCCGCAAAGAGCGCACCCTGTCCACCAAAACCAGAGATGATGATTTCGTGATGCATTGTATCCTCTACAATGAGCCAATTGTCCAATGAGCCAATTGCCCAATGTGCCAATGAGCCAGACATTTGCCAAAAGGGTCATTTGGCTCATTGGCTCATTGGTTCATTGGTTTATTGGACGATTGTTTTCACCGCCTCCGCCACCTTGTAATCGCCGAGGGGATAGTACGGAATCATCCGCTCTTTGACAAATTGCAGCGCGGCTTCCGGTGTCAGTCCCCAGTTCGTGGGGCACGATGACAGGATCTCGACGAGTGAAAAGCCGGCGTGATGCAGTTGCACCTGAAAGGCGGTCTTGATGGCCTTTTTCGTTTTGTTGATGTTACCGGGATCGTGCACCGAGCGTCGAACAATGTACGACGCGCCGGGCAACTGTGCCAGCACCTCCGCCACGCGAATGGGATACCCCTGCACTTCAACATCGCGCCCCGAAGGTGAGGAAGTGGTCTGCATACCTGGCAAGGTTGTCGGCGCCATCTGACCGCCCGTCATTCCATAGATGGCATTGTTCACAAAAATCGTGGTGATGTTTTCACCGCGCGCGGCGGCGTGCATAATTTCGGCTGTGCCAATCGCGGCAAGATCGCCATCCCCCTGATAGGTGAACACGATCCGATCGGGCAAGACCCGTTTGATGCCGGTCGCCATCGCCGGGGCGCGCCCGTGCGCGGCTTCGGCAAAATCGGTGTCAAAGTAATTGTAGATGAACACGGCACATCCCACCGGTGCCACACCGATGGTCCGCTCCCGAATCCCCAACTCGTCAATCACCTCGGCAATCAAACGATGAATGATGCCGTGCGTACAGCCCGGACAATACGTCATCGTCGCATCGGTGAGTGAATCGGGATAATCGAAAACCACCTGCATATGTTCGTTTATCATATACTTTTCTCCAATTCGCGTACCTCTGCCAGCACCTCTTCCGGAAAAGGCACCAAACCGCCCATCCGACCGAAGAATCGCACCGGCACGCGCTCGGCGACCGCCAGACGGACATCTTCGATCATTTGCCCGGCGTTCATTTCGACCACGAGCATCGCGCGCACGCGACGCGAGATTTCGGCCAGACGCGCATAGGGATAAGGATACAAACTGATCGGTCGGAACAAGCCGACGCGGATACCATCCTGACGCGCGAGGCGCACCGCCGATTGCGCCGCGCGCGCAGAGGAACCGAACGCGACGATCACATAGTCCGCATCCTGCAACATAAACTCGCTGTAGCGCACTTCGTTCTTTTCAATCTCGCGATGCTTGGCTTGCAGGTGCACATTAAAATTGTGCAGAACCTGAGGATCGAGATAGATCGAGGAGATGATGCGGCGGGGTCTGCCTCGAGCGCCGGTGAGTTCCCATCCCCGATCACGCTTTTCGATGGGACGTGGCGGAGGCAGTTCGACCGGCTCCATCATTTGACCGATGTTACCATCCGCCGCAATACCGACAATGTGCCGGTATTTTTCTGCGAGATCAAATGCCAGAAAGGTCAACTGGGCGGCTTCCTGCACCGACGCCGGCGCTAACACAATCGGACGATAGTCGCCATGACCTCCCCCTTTGGTCATCTGGAAATAATCGCCTTGCGATGGCGCGATATTTCCCAAACCGGGTCCACCGCGCATCACATTCACAAAAACCACCGGCACTTCGGAACCAGCGATGTACGACAACCCTTCTTGCATCAAGGAAATCCCGGGGCTACTCGAGGAGGTCATCACGCGCGCGCCGGCGCACGCCGCGCCATACACCATATTGATTGCGGCTACCTCGCTTTCGGCCTGCACAAACGCGCGCTTGAGCAGGGGCATCTTTTGCGACAAGTACTCGAGCAGTTCGTTCTGCGGGGTAATGGGATAGCCAAAAAACGCTTCCAAGCCCGCACGTAACGCGGCTTCAGCGATGGCCTCATTGCCTTTCCACAATTCTTTCATTTTTTCTTCTGCCTCATTGCAAGTTCTGTTAACTGCTCCGCCCTCTCTTATCCGCGATTACGCGAACCTTCGTCAAGGGCTTTTTTATTCGCGGTAACTCCTCAGCCACGGACATCACTCGCTGTCGGTTAGAAACTGACGGCTCACGCAAGCCGATGGCTGAGCCTGAATTTCACCGTTGTTGTACGGGTGGAAAATCTTTTGCCTTTACGGGAACAACCCCTCTCATCCCCCTGCCCCCTGCTCTCCCCGCAAAGCGGGGAGAGCAGGGGAGACGGGAGGCGGGGAGTAGGCGGGCGGCTTCGCCGCCCGCCCACTCCCCCATTCCCCAGTTC
>DAOTYB010000154.1:0-41939 GCA_034435315.1 Anaerolineae bacterium
GTCGTATCGCGTCGCGCAAATTCCGTTCATCGTCTTGTCGTCGCTGTTGCCGCTCGTCACGTTTTACATTTCACACAAAATTTTTCGACGGGATGATTACGCGTGGACTGCCGCGCTCTTTACTACGTTTAGCGGATTCTACACCATCTACTGGGTGAGCCCCGATAATTTCACGCCGTTCGCGCTGACCGCGAGTCTGTGCTTGCTGTTCATCGCGCGGGGGTTGGAGAGAGGGGGAGATGGGGAGAGAGGGAGAGGAGCACTGGAGTTTTTTGTTGCGGGAATTTTCGCGGGTTTGAGTCATCTCTCGCGCGCGGATGGAGTGTTGCTGTTGGCGATTGCACCTCTTGCACTGTTAGTTTCAGGTTTCAAGTTTCAAGTTTCAGGTTCAAGGTTCGAGGTTCAAAGTTCACGCATCACGCACCACGCATCACACATCACGCATCATGTTTCACTTTTGACTTTTGCCTTTTTACTTGGCTACTTGTTTACAATGACACCCTGGTTCGCGCGCAATTATTTCACGATTGGCACATTCTATCCCGGCGCTGGCACAAAAACCCTGTGGCTGACGAGTTACGATGAACTGTTCCGTTTTGCCGACGATCTCACGTTACAACGTTATCTCGATTGGGGCATCGGCAACATCGTCGCATCGAAACTGCGCGCGGCGGGAATCAATTTTCTGGTGATTGCGTTCGGCGCGTTGCAAGTTTTTCTCGCGCCGTTCGCGCTGATTGGTTTGTGGCAAGCGCGGCATCGCAGCGAACTGCTGCCGTTTTTGCTGTACGCGCCTTTGCTCTATCTGGCAATGACGCTCGCGTTCACGTTTCCGAGTATGCGCGGCAGTACGCTACACTCGTCCGCCGCGCTGCTGCCGTTCCTCGCGGCGGTGGCACCGCGCGGTATTGACGCTGCGGTCGAATGGATGGCGCGGCGACGGCGTGCGTGGAATGTCGCGCAAGGTGTGCGCGTTTTTCGTGTCGGTTTTGTCGCGCTCGCGCTGTTTCTGGCGGTGTACCTGTACGCGCTCGGTGTGTTTCCCATCGGTGGTGGCGCGTCCGACATTCCGTTGTGGAATCTGCGCGACATCGAATACGCCGAAATTGCGCGCTGGCTCGATCAAAATGCGCGCGCGGACGATGTGGTGATGACGGCAGATCCGCCGGCGTTTTACAATGCCAGTCGTCGCCGTTCGATTGTGATACCGACGGATAGTATCGAAGCGATTTCTCTGGCGGCGCAAAAGTACAACGCGCGCTATCTCGTTTTGCAGTTCGATCATCCCAGGCCGCTGAACGAGGTATATCGCGAGCGTGTGCCGCTTCCGGGTTGGACGCGCGTCGCCGAGTTTCGGGATGGAAACAATCGGCCGGTGATGTTGTTCGAAATTGAGCGATAGACAAATGTTCAAAGACCTGGACATTTTCTTGCGCGCGGCGGCGGCAATTTTGCAAGGGATTGATCCGTACTCCATTCCGAACCTGGAGGTTTTTTATCCCTTGCCTTTCTATTTTCTCTTTATCCCTTTTGTCTCCTTGCCCGCGCCCGTGACGTACGCGCTGTGGAGTGCGCTTTCGGCCAGCGTCTTGATAGCGGTGCTACGGCGGCGCGTGGTCTGGGTAGCGCTCTCGATGCCGGTCCTGCTGACGTTTCTGTTGGGGCAGGTGGACATTGTGATGATGGCGCTCTTTGCGGCGCTGCGCTCCAGCGTGGTCGCCGGCGTGGCGCTGGCGTTTCTTGTTTTGAAACCACACCTCGTCCTGTTACTCGCGCCGTGGATGGTGTGGCGATGGTGGCGCCGCGACCGACGGCAGATCGTTTTATTTTCCATCGTCATTGCTACGATCGTTGTCCTGTCATTTCTCGTTCAGCCGGACTGGCTGGCGCGTTTTCTGGCGCGCAGCGGTGAGCGCACACGCGCCGCCATCTCATCGTCGGTGTGGGGGTTGCTGGCGGTGTTGCCGGCGTCGGTGTGGCTGCCGGTGAGTGCGGTGGTGGTGGCGGCGATTGTCGTTTGGGCGTGGCGGCGTGATAACTTTGATTTGGTCGCGGCGGCAGGGTTGTTCGTCAGCCCATACATTTTTTCGTACAACCTGTTGCCGCTTCTCGCGTTGAATCTTTCGCGGCGCGTCTTGGTGGGATTCACCATCGCATCGTGGCTTGCCTTTGGTATCGCCACGTGGCAGTTGAATGATCGCGCGGCGGCGTTGATCACGTTGGGTGTGCTGATCGAGTTGGCGCGCAAGTATCGGAGCGGTGTGAGGTATGTTCAAGAGACGAATACTTTGCGATGAAAATCTCTGGCATTCGATTGCGTTTGTGAGTCTGTTGATTTTTGCTGCATACCTTCGACTGCTCAATCTGGCTTGGAATCCCGGTTGGTATCCTGATGAGGGTAGCGATTTGAATATCGCGCGCAATCTGATGGAAGGACGCGCGCAATATTTTGCGATTGGGGGTACGCCTCTAGTTGCCGCGCGCGTACCATTGTTTCATTTCTTATTGATGGGCGCGTTTGCGGTGTGGGGTTATGATATTCTCGCGGCGCGAATGGTCGTAGCTATTTTCGGCATCGCGACAATTGTGTTGCTGTACTGGACAGCGCGACAAATGCTGAACAAACAAATCGCGCTCCTGGCAGCACTCGTGCTGACGATTATGCCAAACGCGTTGTTGTACAATCGCATTGCCTTTGCGTACAATGTGCAGGCATTTTTCGTTGTGCTCTGTTGGTGGGCGTTGTGGAAATTCTCGGGGAATCGCTCGACACAGTGGTTGATCGTGGCGGCGCTAGCCGCCAGTGCGGCTTATCTGACTGCGCTGACGGGGCTGGGATTGGTTATCGGGGTAACCTTGATTGTTCTGTGGTATGCGCCGCGAAAGGTGTGGTGGAGTCTGGTATTGATGGCACTACCAGGGGCACTCTACCTGAGTGCACTCTTTTTGTTAGCCCCTGATGCTTTGCTCCAGGACCTGGCTCTGACGCTCAACCGTTCTGGTGGCGGTTCGATTTTGTGGCAAATTTTCGATTGGGCGTGGAACTATACGGTGTGGCTGGATTGGACGGTGTGGATTGGCATAGGTATCATTGGACTGTTTCTTTTGAGCGATCGAAGAGTGCGCGCGCTGACGTTAACGCTTTTCTTCACGACGATGATCAATGCTATGCGGATGTTGCCGGGCGATTTGAGTTTTCATCGCTATCTTGAATTATTACCCTTGATCGCGCTGGGCGCGGCGAATTTTGTTTTACTGGCGCAACGCTTTTTGACAAAGCAATTGCAGGACGACTGGCGCGGCATAGCGGAACGCTGGCACACCGTCTCACGATTTGATCTTTTACCGCGCATCCTCATCGCGCTGGTGACGCTTGGATTGTTGATGGTACCGCTGATCTGGAGTGGCCTGTGGGATTATTATCTGGTTTCTAGTCCCGAATCGCCACGCCCGACGCGACTGGATGCGGTGTTGGCGCGCCAGCCCTCCGATGCGGTTGCAGTGACGGACTATGTGAATCAACGGACGACGCGTGACGATGTGGTGCTGGCGTCGCCTTCAATTGCGTGGCGCCTGCAAGCGCGCGCGGCGGATTTCGAGCAGATGCTTGCTTTCGATGGTATAACGACACACAATTACGGCAAGGGAATCGCGCGCGCGCGTTTTGTATTTGCGCCTGCGCTGGACAACGCGACCTATGTCATTGTGGACAATTTGTGGCGCGGCTGGGCGACGCAGCACATGCCCGCTCTGCAGAGTTATTTGCAACAGATTGCCAGATGGCCTCGTGTTCTGCAGCGCGGCGATTTCGACGTTTATCGCAATCCTGCGCGCTGAATCGGGTAGGAGAAATCAAATGGACAAGTCGTTGTCTCTCGGTGTTTTACCTTGGCGACTGTCTTGGGATGCCATCTTGTTTGTAGTACTTTGGCTCTCTCGATTCTGGTCTAACGAAGTTGCGGTGTTGGTCCAACCATCGCGTACAGACAATGTTTCGCTTGTCGTTTATCTGACACACGTTTTCTACTACGACCCTCTCCCTGCGCTGTTGCTGTTGGTTCTCATTCTGTACGTAGGCGCAGATGTGTGGCTCACGGCGCGTATCCAGTTTCGAGTCAAACTAGCGGCTCTTTGGATTGCAATCCTTGCTTTTGTCATTATCCCAACAATGATCGCCATTCTGTATCGTCACACGACGTTTCCGTATCTCTATATTCACGACGGCGCGATTCAAACCGAAGAAGCCATCAAGTTCCTGCTGGCGGGGAAAAACCCCTACGCGGAAAGTTACGCGGCAACACCGATGGGACAATGGCCTTTTCACGAACCCGGTGTCAGTCGTAATCCCGCGCTGGATCATTTGCCGTACCTGCCATTCACTTTTCTGTCTGCTATACCGCTATACCTCGCGGCACAGGCAACGTTGGGTTGGTACGATCAGCGTTTGGTTTACTTGCTAATGTTCGTTGTGATGTTGCCGATGCTTTTACAATTGGGACGTACTCCGTGTGCCAAACTTGCGGCGGTAATGTTCGTTGCGCTCAACCCCCTGTTCGTTCCATTCTTTATCGAGGGACGCAACGATATCGTAGTATTATTTTGGCTGATTGGCGCGATGCTATTGTTGCAACAGGGACGTATCACTTGGGCAGGAATTTTCATTGCTTGCGCGGCGGCGTCCAAGCAAACAGCCTGGTTCATCTTGCCGTTTTTTGTGTTATATGTCTTGAACCCAGCCACACGAAAAAACTGGTACGAACTTGTCCCGCGCGCCCGTACGTTGCTCCCAGCCATCCTACTTTTTGCGCTCGTCATAGTGCCTTTTCTAGTTTGGGATGCCAGCGCGTTACTCGATGCTACTCTGATTCTCCCTTCTGGAAATTCCGCAGCAGGCTCAATCTATCCAATTAGAAGTCTGGGATTAGGTGGATTGGCACTTGGGTTGGGTTGGATTAAACAAAGCATAGATCCTTTTCCCTTTTCTTGGCTTCAAATAATCTTTGGTGGCTTGGGACTGATTTTTTTGCTCTATGCTCAATGGCGTAACAATACTGGAACGCAAGTGATTATGAATTTTGCTTTGTTGCTTTCTATCTATCTTTTTTTTGCGCGGTCATTTGTGGATAACTATTTAGGATTTTTGTTGACGTGGCTCGTTCTGCCGACATTCTTCAATAATGATTCGGCAAGCCGGTCTCGAGAATGAAAAATGATAGGAGTGTGTTGAAGAGACAATTCGCTGGTTTGATTGTGTTTGCCCTCCTCCTCTTCGCCGCGATGTTCTTTGCCGCCGGCACCCTCGCGCGTGACCGCGCGCTCGCGGACGCTAAACGTGAACTGATGACGCGTGCGCAGTTCCTGGCGCACGCGCTCGACCGGACGTTGCAGCAGCGGATGATTCAGGCGTTCACCTTTGCCGCGCTGCCGTCGCTACGCGGTTTTGCGGCTTCAGACGAAACGACGCGCGACGCGCGCGCCGCGATCGCGCGCGTGGAACTTGCCGCGATTGTCAACGCCGATCCGAATATCCGCGCGGCAACCATCGTGGACAAGAACGGTATCGTCATTATGACGACGGACGACGCGATGTACGCCAACTGGCGCGCGCGCGGTTTTGTCAGCGCGGCATTGCGCGGACATTTGCACGCGTCCACACCCGCGCGCGAGGCAAACGCGGTCGTCCAATTCTACAGCGCGCCGATTCTCAACAACGCCGGAGATATTGCGGGCGCGCTTGTCCTGCGTGTGAATGCGCAAGAGATGTGGAACGCGCTCACCGCGCCGTACCACATCATCGTCGTGGACGAAATTGGTGTGCGGTTGATGGATCGTTCGTACGCGCAACTCTTTGTCGCGCTCGCGCCCGTGCCAGCCGACCTTGCCGCGCCACCGCTCGCGGAAAAACGCTACGGCGCAGACATCACAGAGATTCGCGCGACGAATCTGACGGATTTGGCGAACGCGGCGCAGCGCGGCGGCGCAGCGCAACTGGTGTACCGCGATGCCAGCGGGCGCGCGATTCACGCAGCGACGCAACGCATCACGACGAATCCCTGGACGGTCATTGTGTCCGAAAGCGAAGACGATATTCTGCTCCCTGCGCGCCAGGCGTTGTACGCGCAAATCGGCATCGCGATCGCCTCCGCGCTCATCACGCTCGCGCTGGTGTACGCCGCGCAATCGGTTTTCGCGACGGCAGGAAGAAAACGATGAGGCGCGCAGTCGGACTGATGGCACTTGCCGCGCTGAGCGCGGGTGCGTATCTGGTGTTTGCATCGGCGCGCGGCGCGCTCGGTTTTCCACTCGACGATGCGTGGATTCACCAGGTTTACGCGCGCAACCTCGCAACGCGCGGCGAGTTGGCATTTTTCCCCGGTCAACCGAGCGCCGGTTCCACTTCACCGCTCTGGACGATTCTGCTTTCCCTCGGCTATGTTCTCCATCTCGATTATCGCGTCTGGGCGTACGTGCTGGGTATCGCTTTGCTCATCGCGAGCGCGTTTTGGGTTTCACGTTTCACGTTTCAGGTTTCAGGTTCTTTTGTCCTCCGTCCTTCGTCCTTCGTCTTTCCTCTCTTTTTGCTTTTCGAATGGCACCTCGTCTGGAGCGCGGTGAGCGGGATGGAAATTTTGCTGTTCATCTTCCTCTCGCTGATGTTGGTGGAGCGGTTCTACGCGCGCGAGCGCGCGTGGCTCATCGGTTTGCTCGCTGGCTTGTTGACCCTGACGCGTCCCGAAGGAATTGCGCTTGCCGCGCTCATCGCTTTGGGCATGGCGTTCGATCGCGATACGCAATCCACGATACGCAATACGCAATACGTATTGCGTACTGCGTATTGCGTGAGTGTGCTTGTGCTAGTTGTGCTTCCTTATCTCGCGTTCAACTGGATGGTGAGCGGCGCGCTCTTTCCCAACACTTTTTACGCCAAGAGCGCCGAGTACGCCGAACTGTTCGCACGCGCGCCGTTCGTTGTGCGGTGGCTTGAATTGCTGTTGGTGCCGTTTGTCGGCGCGCAAATTTTGCTGCTGCCGGGATTGATTTACGGTGTCATCGCGCTCGCGCGCGAGCGCGCGTGGCGCGCGCTGATTCCCGTCGCGTGGATCTTGCTTTTGCCGATGCTGTACGCGCTGCGCTTGCCTGTCGCATACCAACACGGTCGCTACGAAATGCCGATCATTCCGTTCATCGTCGTGTACGGCATCTGGGGGACGAGCGCGCTCCTCGCGCGCATCAAAAATTTTGTCGTGCGTACGACGTGGATGCTGGCGACGGTCGCAACGCTCATTGCGTTTTGGTTGCTGGGCGCGGCGCAGTACGCGACGGATGTGGCGATCATTGATTGCGAGATGGTGCAGACGGCGCGCTGGGTCGCGACGCACGCGCGCGAGGAGACAATCGCCGCGCACGATATTGGCGCGCTGGGATATTTCTATCCGCGCTCGTTCATTGATTTGGCGGGGCTAGTCTCGCCGGAAGTGATTCCGTTCATTCGCGACGAAAATCGCCTGCGCGAGTACTTGTTCTCGCGACAGGCAACGTGGGTCATCGTTTTTCCGGGCTGGTATCCATCGTTCGATGCGGATGCGCGTTTCGTGCCTGTGTATCGAACGGACTGTGCAGTGACGCGCGCGGCGGGGGAGAAGAATCTGGTGGTTTACGAGATTCGTTTGACAGCAAGCCGATAGGTTGTATAATTTGAACCAAGGTGATGGTATGACAAACTATCGGATTCGTTTGGTGTTGGAACCGAACCCCAATGGCGTGTTCACGGTGACTAGTCCCGATGTGCCTGGCTTGGTGACGGAAGGCCGCACAGCCACAGAGATTCAGGCGAACGTACAAGACGCGCTGGCGGCGCTGTTAGAAGCATGGGCAGAGTTGGGTCAGCCACTTCCGCCGGCGTTGCAGCCGCTTGTTCTCGATCGCGCTCAGACGATTGAAACATTGGTTACCGCCGCATGAAATACCGTGATGTTGCCAGGCGTCTGCGCGAATTGGGATGTCGAGAGTTGGCGCATGGCAAAGGGTCTCATCGCAAGTGGTACAATCCTCTCAGTGGCAAAGTGACGACGGTGCCGGATTGGGGTAGCAAAGACCTTGCTCCAGGAACTGTGCGCGCGGTCATTCGTGAACTCGGCTTATCGCGCGAAGAGTTTGGACCAATCACGTAGCGGGCATCCATCTACCTGTCTACTTGCTACCTCTTCCCTTGTGTCTGTGATACCGTACTTCCTACAAATTCACGCTGCCCTCGCGCAAACTCCTCGATGGTCATTGCGCGTTTGCCTGCCAGTTGCACCTCACGCAGAATGAGCGCGCCGTCGCCGCACGCGACGGCGATTTCTTTTCCCAGTTGCAGCACGCGCCCCGCCTCCGCGTTCATCGGTTGCAGCGAGGCGTACGCGCGCAAAATCTTTAACATTGTGCCATTCCAGAATGTGAACGCGGAGGGCCAGGGATTGAACGCGCGCACGCGCCGCGCGATTTCGCTCGCAGGACGTGTCCAGTCAATCAACCCTTCTTCCTTTTTGATGGGTTTGCACATCGTCGCGCGCGCGTGGTCTTGCGCTTGCGGTACGATTTCGCCGGCGAGGAGGCGCGGTAATGCTTCGAGCATCACCTCGGCGGCGAGATGCGCGAGTTTCGCGGTGAGTGTGCCGGTCGTGTCATCATCGGCGATAGGAATGGCGCGCTGCATCAGAATTGGTCCCGTGTCCAGTCCTTCGTCTATCTGCATCAGCGTCACGCCGGTTTGTGCATCGCCGGCGAGAATCGCCGCGGCGATGGGTGCGGCGCCGCGATGGCGCGGCAAGAGCGACGCGTGCGCGTTGACGCACCCGCGCGGTGGAATCGCCAGCACTTCGCGCGGCAAAATCAAACCGTACGCCGCAACGATGATGAGATCGGGCGCGAGCGCGCGCAGTGGCGCGACGGTATCGGGCGCGCGCAGCGTATGCGGTTGGAAAATTGGCAAGCCGCGCGCCAGCGCCAGTTGTTTGATCGGCGATGACTGCAGTTGCTTGCCGCGTCCTGCCGGTTGATCGGGGCGCGTGTAAACACCGACGATGTGGTGTTCAGTGCGCGTCAGCGCGTCGAGCAGCGGCACGGCAAATTCGGGTGTGCCCATAAAAACGAGACGAGCCATTTATCCTCCGCACATATTTTACCACATCCTCGGCGTTTCGACTATTGGCTTTTCGTGCGCCAAAAGGGTGTGCGTCAAATTTTTGGGTGGCACGTAGCGGGCGATTGAAATCGCGCCTATATATGGCAAATTCGACCTACGTCGAATCCTTACCTAAAATCGTGACGCACACCCGCGCCAAAAGTACTGTTTTGCAGTTTGGGTGTGTCGTGTTAAAATGAAAAGGATGATGAGATTTGCATTCAGAATGATTATCGTATTGCCTCTGGCAATCCTGTGCGCGCTGCTGCTTGATTTTCGGCAGAGTGAGGTGACTCGGGCGCAGCAACCGTCACACAGGGTTTATTTGCCATTGGTGATGAAACAACCTGCACCATCACCTACACCAGTGACGTTTGCTGATCGCGTGATCGAGTTGGTCAATCAAGAACGTGCGCGGAATGGATGCGCGGCACTCGCAAAGAATGCAGCGTTGACGAATGCGGCGCAAGCGCATAGTACAGATATGGCGCTGAATGATTTTTTTAGCCATACTGGTTCGGATGGTTCATCGCCAGCGACGCGCGCAACGCGGGCGGGTTATGTGTGGTCAGCCATCGGCGAGAATATTGCGGCAGGTTATTCCTCCCCCGAAAGCGTGGTGCAGGCGTGGATGAATAGTTCTGGACACCGCGCGAATATTTTGAATTGCGCTTATCGAGATACGGGGGTGGGGTACTATTACCTCGCGAATGATTTGGGTAACGTGAGGTATAATCATTACTGGACACAGATGTTTGGGACCCCTCGATAAAATCGAGTGACGATTTTGTATCTCATACAGGAGTCTTGCTATGACCGAGAATCCGTACAAACTTTTAGCCGAACGCCTTGACGCGCTGCCGAATGGTTTTCCGCCCACGGACGATGGCGCGGAATTGCGCTTGCTCGCGAAATTGTTCACGCCCGAAGAAGCCGCGCTCGCCGCGCAACTGCGATTGACGATCGAGACGCCGGCGCAGATCGCGGCGCGCATCGGCGGCGACGCGGATGCGCTGGCAAAGCAACTCAAGTCAATGGCGCGACGCGGTCTTATCGCGGCGGAACGCGCGGAGGGCGGGCTGGGCTTTCGCCTGATGCCGTTCATCGTCGGCATTTACGAGATGCAGTTCAGTACGCTGGACGCGGAACTGGCGCGCTTGTTCGAAGAGTACTATCAGCGCGCGTTTGGCAAAGCGTTGACGATGCAACCGCCGGTGCATCGCGTCATTCCGGTGGGCAAGACGGTGCAGAACGACGTGGAGGTGCAGCCGTACGAAAGTGTCGTCGAAATCATCAACAGCGCGAAGGCGTGGGGTGTGGTGGATTGCATTTGTCGCAAACAAAAAGCGTTGATTGGTGACCCGTGCGAGCATCCGCTCGATGTGTGTATGACGATGAGCCAGATTCCCGATGCGTTCGCGTCCAGTCCAACGATTCGCGCGCTCACGCGCGAAGAGGCGCTCGCGACGTTGCGCCGCGCGGCGGAAGCGGGGTTGGTGCACTCGGTCAGCAACAATCAAGAGGGGTTGTGGTACATTTGCAATTGTTGCACGTGCTCGTGTGGAATTTTGCGTGGGATGAAGGAACTGGGTATTGCGAACGTTATCGCGCGTTCCGCGTTCGTCAATCGTGTGGACGACGCGTTGTGCATCGGTTGTGAAGCGTGCCTCGAACGATGTCAATTCGGCGCGCTGACGATGGAGGGTAAGAGCGCGCGCGTGAACGACACGCGTTGTGTCGGTTGCGGCGTGTGCGTCCTCGCGTGCGATCAGGGCGCGCTGCAGTTGGTGCGGCGTCCGGCGGAGCAGGTGTTGCCGGTGCCGCGTACGGAGAGTGATTGGCGGGTAGTGCGCGCGGCGGCGCGTGGTATTCCGTTGGATGCGTGAAATAGCAAGCCCCGAAGGTCACCGGTCGAAACCTTCGGGGCTTGTGTCTATGATGCGCCAAACTCTAGTTTACCCAGTGTGATAAGACTCTCCAGATCGGCGAGGTCAGCGGGCGCGTATTGTTTAAAAAGTGCGCGCACCGCATCCAGCGTGCTGGCGTCTGCCTGTCCCAGCATTCGTGTGATGTCGGCGATGTCCTGAATGCGGCCCGCCTGGAATTTCATCAGCACCAGAAAGCGCAAGGGAAGGATGGGCAAGCCCTGAGCATCGCGATTGGTCTGCGCTTCTTGCAGCGCGTCGTTCCACCATTCCTCGCGCCCCTCGATGACGTCAATCATCTGTCCCTCTGGCGCGCGCCAGGTTGATTCTCCGATGCTCAATTCACTCACGTACGCGAATCGCGCGCGCACGAGTTTTTCGCGCGCGGCGGACGCGTCCTGCGCACGAATCGCCACATCAAAGTCTTGAGTGGCGCGTTCGGGCATATAGAGACGCGTGGCGGCAGCGCCCACTACTGCCCAGGGAATCGGTGCAAGAACCGATGTGAGATTGGGCCAGGTCATTCGAATTGTCCTTTGCGCGAGAAACACGGGCGCGCTACCTGTGCCGCGACGCTGGTGTCGTCGCGCAATGTCAATCAAAGTTTGGCGTGTCCAGGTTCGAACATCTGTGGTCATTGTGTTCTGCTTCCCAATGTGGTGCCGCTAATGCGCCCATATCTTTTCTCCGCGCGCATAATCGTCGAGTTGAAAGTAGCAGATCCAGAAAAGAAAACGGCGGCGTGGCAGGCAACGCCATCCTGCCTGGCGCACCCACTCGGCGAGCCGTTGACGGCCATAGCGCGCGAATAACCAGCGCAATTCGGCGCGGTCGCCCCACGCCAGGGTGCGTTCGATGATGGTGAACGCGCTGCGCTCTGGATCGAGTTTCTCGAAAGCGTACTCCTGAAAAAAAATGGGCGTAGTGTGGGGGGAATCACTGTCTCTTGCATCGCGGCTCACCTCATGTTCAATTATACCGCAGAGCAGCGAAAAAAGACGCGCATTTTATGTTTGCTTAAAACCTGTCAGGTCTTTTTTTGCGGCAGGCGCACCCGCGCCATCAGCAACGTGTCCACGTATTGCCCATCGCGGAACGCGTAGCCGACTTGGGTTCCTTCCACTTGAAAGCCGAACTTTTTGTACAATTTGATCGCGGGTTCGTTATCGGCATACACGCTGAGTTCAAGACGATACAAATTGAGCCATTTGTCGGCGAGATCAATCGCGGCTTGCATCAGCGCGGTGCCGATGCCTTTGCCCTGCCAATCGTCGCGTACCACCATTCCGATCTCGCCGACGTGACGACGGCGCGGACTATTCGGAAAGGTGCGCAAGCCGATTTGCCCAACGACTTCGCCGTCCACGCACGCGACGAGCGAGTAAAATCCTTCGGGCGGTTCCGCGATTTTCTTGCGCCATTGTTCGAGCGACGGATAAGGAATTTGAAGCGTGCCCCAGATTACTTTGGGGCAAGTGAAAATTTTGTGGATCGCTTCGTAATCGCTTGGTTCGGCGCGACGAATGGTGAGGTTCATAAATGCAGATTCTCTTTCAGGATTTGTTGAATGTATGCTTTGCTGAGCTGATTTCTCATACCAACACTCGCTCCCGCATCACGGCGTCACGAATTTCAGCGCGCAAAGCATCTTGCGGAATCACGTCCACAGGTCGTCCAGTTTCTCCTCCAGATAGAGCGCCAGTCGCACGAGATCGAAGAAACTCGCATCTGCCGCAAAATCCACGAGCACATCCACATCACTCGCATCGGATTGGGTATCGCGCGCAAAGGACCCAAAGAGAGAGTTCGCGCACTTTGTAGCGCGCCATCAATTCAAAGCGATGTGCTTTGAGCGTGTTCAGTACGTTCTGGCGGTTCATTGTTTACCCTCTGGACGTTATCCGTCTGCCTTTATTATAACGCAGAGCAGCGAAAAGCGAAAACGCGCTGTTTGCGTCTAATCCTTCCTCGTGGTAAAATCGCCTCACCTTCAAAGACGACGGAGTTGGTGTGCCTCCCAAACCCAAACGCTGGCAGATTGCGCCGCGCGTCGCGCCTTCGATCATCGCGCGCTTTTCCAATCTGCCTCCCCTCATTGTCCAGATTCTCTACAATCGCGGTATCACGACGCCCGAACAAGCCGCCGCGTTTCTCACGCCCGACGCGCTCATCGGCAATCCATTCCAGATGTGCGGCGTCAACGAAGCAGTCGAGCGCGTGCGTCGCGCGATTCGCGCGGGCGAGGCGATCGCCGTCTATGGCGATTTCGATACGGATGGTGTGACCGCGACCGCGCTCCTCGTTCAGGTGTTGCGCTCACTCGGCGCGCACGCCAAGCCCTACATTCCGCATCGCGTTGACGAAGGATACGGCTTGAATTGCGAGGCGTTGCAACAACTGAAAGACGACGGCGTGCGCGTCGTGATCACGGTGGACTGCGGCGTCCGTTCGCTCGATGAAGTCGCATTCGGCACGCGCCTTGGCCTGGATATGATCATCACCGATCATCATGCGCCCACCGAGACGCTACCCGACGCGTTCGCGGTGATTGATCCCAAGCAACCCCAGTGCAAATATCCCACGAAAGATTTATCGGGTGTTGGCGTCGCGTTCAAACTCGCGCAGGCGCTCTTGCGTGTCAATGCGCGTGTGCCGCTGAAGAATCCATCCCCCGTTTCCGAAGACGCGCTCCTCGATCTCGTCGCGCTCGGAACTGTCGCCGACTTGGTGCCGTTGACGGCAGAAAATCGCGCGCTCGTCCAGCGCGGTATCGCGCGCTTGCGCGCATCGGAGCGCCCAGGGATTCAGGCGTTGATTCGTCACGCCGCGCTCAAACCCGAACTGATCGACGCGGGTCACATCGGCTTTACGCTGGCGCCGCGTCTCAACGCCGCGGGACGACTGGAACACGCCTTGATGGCGTACGATTTGCTCACGACGATTTACCCTGACGAAGCAGAAGCGCTCGCGCAAAAACTGGAAGAGACGAATCGCGAACGCCAACGCCTGACGAGTGATTTGACGACGCGCGCGCGCGAACGCGTTGCCGCGCGCGCCGAGACCGACGCGCTCTTGTTCGTCACCGATCCCGAATTTCTCGAAGGCATCGTCGGTTTGATTGCGAGTCGCCTGGTGGACGAATTCTATCGTCCCGCGATTGCGGTGCATCGCGGCGAAACCGAAAGTCGCGGCTCGGCGCGCAGCATCAACGAATTCAACATCGTCGCCGCGCTCGACGCGTGCCGCGATTTGCTGGTGCGGCACGGCGGTCACGCGATGGCGGCGGGCTTTACCGTGCGCAACGAAAATTTGCCCGCGCTCGAGGAGCGTCTGCGCGAGATCGCCGCGCGCCAACTCTCGCCGGCGGAACTCGCGCCAACGCTAGCGGTGGATGCAGAAGTCGCGTTGAGCGAGATGAACTGGGCGCTGCAAAAATCGCTCGAACAACTCGCGCCATTCGGCTATGGCAACCGCGAGCCGATTTTCGTCAGCCGCAATGTGCTGGTGCGCGAGGCGCGCCTCGTTGGCACAGAGCATCTCAAGTTGATTTTGAGTGATGGACAAGTCGTGTGGGATGCGATTGCGTTTCGGCAGGGGAGTTGGCTGGGCAGTTTACCGCAACGGATTGACGTGGCGTACCAACTCGACGCGCGCACGTGGAATGGCGAGACGCGGTTGCAGTTGAATGTGAAGGATTTGAGACCGACGAATGACGAAGGACGAATGACGAAAGACGGATGACGAAGGACGGATGACGAAGGATGAGCGTGAGTATCCCGCGCGTCCGATTGTGGGCGTGGGGGTGGTCGTACGTAAGGATGACGCGGTGTTGTTGATTCGGCGCGGCAGTCCGCCGCGACGCGGCGAGTGGAGTATTCCGGGCGGTGTGGTGGAAATCGGTGAGACGTGGCGCGCGGCGGCGCAACGCGAAGTGCGCGAAGAGTGTGGCATCGAAATCGAGATTGGCACGGTTGTGGACGCGATAGACATCATTGCGCGCGATGAAACGGGACGCGTGCAGTATCATTACGCGATTGTGGATTTTGCCGCGCGCTATGTGTGCGGCGAGGTGCGCGCCGCGAGTGATGTGCTGGAGGCGCGCTGGGTGCCGCTCGACGAGTTGGACGCGTGGGCGTTGTCGGAGCAGACGCGTGCGGTGATTGGCAAGGCGATGCGAGAGTCAATGAGCCAATGAGCCAATGAACCAATGAACCAATGAGCCAATTAACCAGTGAGCCAAATTACGCAATACGCCATACGCAATACACAAAGGCAATTATGCAACGTGATTTAGCACTGACAGGACTGGTCGGTTTGTTCGGCGGCGCGGCGTTGTATGCCGGCGCAAGCGCGCTCTGTACGCGCATTCCAATTCTTATAACAAGCACGCTGATCGCGGCGATGGTGTTCGCGTTCTTGCTATTGCTCGCGCTGCTCGAAGTGCCGATGATGGTGTTTGGCTTGCGCCAGATGGCGCGCAGCGCGTCCACGCCGCGCCGTTTGCTTCTCACGGTGTTCGCCATCTACGTCGCGTTCGCGGCATTCTACGCATCGCTGTTCGTGTTGTTGACGGGGCAGATCGCGTGGGGGCTAGGCATCGCGGCGGTGTGTGTCGTGCGATGGGGGAGTGGCAAGTGGGTGAAATGACGAAGGACGAATGACGAAGGACGAATGACGGAGGACGAAGGACGGAGGACGAACGCATTGGTCTTTCGTCCTTCGTCTTTCGTCCAACGTCGTCATCAACGCAAACGCAGCGGTGGCTTGCCTTCTTCGATACTCTTCAGGCGTTGTGCGCGTGCATAGGTGAGATAGGCAAAGAGCGCGGACACGAGTGATGCCAGCGCGCAGAGCGCGGCGAGCAGAGAGAGCGCGTTGGTGAGTGTATCGGTAGGTGAAGCCGCGGGGACGATGGTGGGCGTGGCGGTGGGTGTAAGCGTCGGTAGCGCCAGCGTGGGCAAAGAGAGGGGCGTGGGCGTTACCTGTGCTGTTATGCCGGGCGTGGGTGTTGGGGTGGCAATGCCCGGCGCGCCCGGAATTTTCAGCACCATACCGACGCGCAAGCGCGTCGTGGCGGTGATGTCGTTGGCTTGGACGATCAACGGATATAGAGCACCGTTGCCGTACACTTTTTGTGCAATCGTCCAGAGCGAATCGCCGGGCTGAACAGTGTACGTTTGTTCTTCTGTCGGTAGAACAGTCGCCGCAGGCACAGTAGGCGTGACGCGCGGCGGAGGTTGGGGCGTGTCGTTCGGATACGTTGGAATGAAAATCGGCGTTGGAAAAACGTAGGGACGTTTGGTCGGCTCGACGGTTGGAGTTTGCGCGAAACTGACTGGCAAAGGCAAGCCAACCAGCGCGAGTAGAAGGATTGCCCCGACAAGGCGCGTGTTCATTGGCATCCCGTCGCGATGAATTTTGCATTGATGAGTTTATTGGTGGCATCGAATTTATTGGCTTGACACAATCCTGCCAAAGGCTGGTAGCGTGGGTCAGCGTGCGGTTTGAGTAACACATTCGCACCCTCGAAGGTATTGCCAGCATAGGTTGAGAATTGCGCGTTGTGATGCTCCACGCTATTGACGCGTGCTCCCTTGATAACGTTATGTTCAAAGCGCACATACTGCGCGTATCCCAGCCACGCGCCATAGTTATCGTTGGTCATTGTGTTGTGATGGATATAGTTGCGAAAACTAAACGTCGCCTCGATACCGTTAGCCACGCTGTGAGAAATCGTGTTGTACAGTATCTCGTTATCGTTACTCGCGGTGGCGGGCAAATTGCCTTGATAAATTCCGTTGCCGTTATGGTGCAATTGATTCCATCCGATCTGGTTGCGGTCCGATTGCATCGTCAGCACAATGCCTGCGGCACCGCATCCCGCATCCTTGCCCCATTGAGGGCAACTTCGATTGCAATACTCGACCGTGTTGGAGATGATCCGACTGGCGGTGGTGCCATACAGATAAATGCCCCAACCGCGATTGTGGCTGGTGGTATTGCGTTCGACCAGGATGCGTGAAGAGTTGAGTATCTGGATGCCAGCGATGTTGTTGTTCGCCTTGTTACCAATCACGCGCGAGTTTTGAATGCCGTTCAAAATCAAACCGCCGTGGGGAATCGGTTTAAGGTGCTCGATGTCGTAATTGTCATCCACATAGTTGTTGCTCCAGTCGTTGTTCTCAAAGACAAATTGATTGCCACTGACGACGTATCCTCCCACGTCCCAGTTGTGGAATTTGCAGTTGCGGATGGTAACGCCTTTGCGATTCTGAATCAGCAGCCCCACGCCGATTTTGTTGCCAATGAAACTTGAACCGCGACAATCGAGGGTGATGTTGTCTGCCATAATGTAAACGGGTTGACGATAGACGCCGTTCGGGGGCAGGGTGGTGTTCTGGTAAATTCGCATCGGTGCGGTAACGAGTAGAAACAAAGCGATCCAGTTCATACAAACGCTCTCCGCTGGATTGTTAGCAACTCATATTTTAGCACAACTCGCGGCAGACAAAAAATCACCCATCCCCTCTCTCTCCTCTCTCATTTCTCTCCATCCAACGCCGCGTTTGCCAGCGCGTCCGCGCGCCGATTCAACTCGCGCGGAATGATAGCGATCGTCACGCGGGCGAATGACTGGAGCGCGCGCTGCGCTTGCGCGTGCAGCGGTTGCAGATTCGCCGCGCGCACGCGGTACGCGCCGCTCAACTGCCGCGCCAGGAGTTCGCTGTCCGTGCGAATCTCGATGGTGTCACCGTGGCGCGCCGCGTGCTCCAACCCGCGCAACAGCGCGCGATACTCGGCTTCGTTGTTCGTCGCGTGACCGATGGCTTCACCGAACGCTTCGATTTCTTTGCCACTGGTGTCTGTGATGACCACACCGATTGCTGCGGGACCGGGATTGCCGCGTGCCGCGCCGTCGGTGTGTAAGATGATTTTGCGTGTCATCCGCTCACCAGAATTCTGCCGCACCCGGAGCAGACGACCAGCGCGTTGCCTTCGCGGATGCGTTGAATCAGCGCGGTGGGAATGGCAAAGCCGCACGCACCGCACGCGTCGCGTTTGATTTGTACGACCGCGCGCCCGGTTTTGGTTTGGCGTAACTGGTCGTACAAGCGCAGCGCGGCGGCGTCTGTAGCCAACTGCGCGCGCAACTTGTCGCGCGCGGCGGTCAATGCGTCGAGGCGTGTGATCAGTGCGGCGCGTTCGTGCGCCAGTTGTTCCAGTTCGCGCGCGCGAGCAGTTTCGATGTGTTCGAGGGTGCGTGTGGCGGCGGCGGCATCGCGTTGGGCTTGCTCGATCCGTTCCATCAGTTCCAAAAGTTTGTCGTCCAGCGCGTTGCGTTGACGCCTGTGCATCTGCAAATCTTTTTCCATACCTTCCAGTTCTTTGGGATTGGTCACGCGCCCGCTGTAGAGTCGTTCTTCGATCGCTTGGATTTTCGTGTCCAGTGTTTGAGCCTGGAGTTCACCGTCGTGCAATTGGGCGCGCAAAGCCGCGAGACGTTTGTGCGCCGCGTCTTGTGTCGCACGCGCCGTACTGAGGTTAGGATCGTTCGCCTGGAGGGTGTCAATCTGCTGCAGCCGCTTGACCTTGTCATCCAGTTCGGTGTCGGTCGTTTGGAGTAGCCAGAGCAGAGTCGTCGTATTCATTGGTATTCTCACGAATCGGTTGGGGCGTTATCGCAACAAACATCCTGCATAACGCGGTACTGTTTCCATGGCCTTAATCCGAACGTGCCTTGCTTTGCACTCTAACCTTAAAAATCGTGATCAAACCGTTGGTACTCTTGACATACTCAAATTATTGTGGTTTAATAGTGGTGCAAAAGTGGGTCAAAATGGGTCAAAGTGGGAGAAAAGTCCTGTCTAGAACGCTAGTTCTAGGCATAAGTGGGAGAGAGTAGAACGAGTGTTCTTTGGGACATTTCAGCACGCGATTGACGAAAAGGGTCGTCTGACCTTGCCCTCCAAGTGGCGTGATTATGTTGAAGCCCGAGTGATCATCACGCGCGGAGTGGACGACTGTTTGTTCGTTCTGACCGAAGCGCGTTTTATCCAGATTGCTAAACTGGTGGATGAGAAAGGTTTTGAAAGTGCGGACGCGCGCGAGTGGGCACGCTATTTGTTTGCCAATGCCGAAATGGTCGAAGTGGACAAACAGGGACGGATTTTGGTGCCCCAGCCCTTGCGCGCCGAGTTTGGTTTGAATGGCGAAGTGACACTCGTGGGTGTTTTCAGTCGCATTGAATTGTGGCATCCGGAAAAATACAAAGCGATGAACGCGCGCATCACGGCGGATCCCGCCGCGCTGGCGGAACGCGTGCGGCCGTTGTTGTATGCGCTCAAGTAACGCGCCCGTCCCTGACGCGCGCGCCCATCTCCCCGTTCTTTTCAACGAGGTGCTGACCTGGCTGGCGCCGCGCGCCGGGGGACGTTACATTGATGCGACGGTGGGGGCGGGTGGACACGCCGTCGGTTTGCTCGAGGCGTCGTCGCCCGATGGCGGGTTGCTGGGTATGGATGCGGATCCGCACGCGCTGGCAATCGCTCGGCAAACGCTGGAACGTTTTGGGACGCGCGTGCGTCTCGTGCATGCGAACTTTGAACATTTGTCTGCTGTGGCTGCCGAATGTGGCTTTGTCCCTGCCGATGGTATTGTACTCGATCTCGGTTTGTCGTCAATGCAGTTGAATGATGATCAACGCGGTTTTTCGTTTCACAGTGAGGGCGCGCTTGATATGCGCTTTAATCCTGACGATGCAGTCACCGCTGCCGATTTGGTTAACACACTCGCTGAGCGCGCCCTCGCCGATTTGATTTTCGAGTACGGCGAAGAACGTGCGGCGCGTCACATCGCGCGGGCCATCCTCCGCGCGCGTCCGATTCACACCGCGCGACAGTTGGGTGAAGTGATCGCGCGCGCGCTCGGTCGGCGGGGCAAACGGCACCCTGCCACGCGTACGTTCCAGGCGTTGCGCATTGCGGTCAATCGCGAACTGGAGGTGCTGGAGCGGGTGTTGCCACAGGTGGTGGAGGTGCTCAAGCCCGGTGGGCGCGTGGCAATTATTTCATTTCATTCACTGGAGGATCGGCGCGTCAAAAATTTTTTTCGCTCCACAGAAAATTTACGTGTCTTGACCAAACACCCGATTGTGCCAGCGCCAGAGGAGATGGCGGCGAATCCGCGCTGTCGTAGTGCAAAATTACGTGTGGCAGAGAAAAAGTGAAAGCGAGACCTTGCACACCTCGGTTATGAAAAAGTGATGTAATTTACTCAGCCCTGCCATCCATCGTGTAGCCCCACCCCCTTGCCCCCTCCCCACGCCGCAAAGCGGCGTGGGGAGGGGGAATGAAGGAAGGGAATGTTGGTGTGGGCGGGCGGCGAAGCCGCCCGCCCACATCAACACTCCCATCGCCCCTTTCTCTCCCCGCAAAGCGGGGAGAGAAAGGGGCAGGGGGGATGAGTGGGGTTGTTCCCGTAGGGGCGAAAGATTTTTCACCCGTGCAACGACGACGCAATTCAGGCTCAGCCATCGGCTTGTGTTAACTGTCAGTTTGTAACCACCCGCAGGCGATGCCCGGGCTGAGTAGTTGCAAAGTGATGGCGTATGAATGACTGGCGTGCGCATTTTTCAACAGATGTCTTGGTGAATTTTCAGTTTGCCCGCGTGTTACTTGTACTCGTGGGGCTGGTCGCGTTGGTAGGATTGGTGTATCTTGCCCAGAGTGCCCAGACGACGATGACGGGCAAGCGCGTGGTGAGATTACAAGAACGCCTGGAGATGTTGCGGCGTGAAAATGCCCAGTTGGAGTACGAGATTGCCGTCTTGAATGCGCCGAATCGAATAGCCGAGCGCGCCACGCGTTTGGGTATGCGTCCAGTAACCGCTGCGCAAATCAAATACATTGTCGTTGGAGATTATCCTATGCCTTCTTCCACCGCGTCGGCGCGTACGACGATGCTCACGGCGTCTCCTTCTGCCGCGACGCGCGAACTGGCGTGGGCTGAATGGCTTGCCCGACTGGGATGGCGCGAGGCAGGGTCCTCAGCGGCTGCGCGTCTCAAAGAGTAGGGTATGCCTCAGGTCGCCTGGTCGCGCGTGCCGGCGCGAATGCGCCTGGTATTGTTTGTGCTACTGGCGGTGGGGTTACTCCTTGCCGCGCGATTATTCATGTGGCAAATTATCGAGATGGAGCGATTGAGCACGCGCAGCCAGCGTCAGGTGCAGGTCAAGGTCCCGCTCCGCGCGCGGCGCGGCGATATTGTGACCGCCGATGGTACACTGCTCGCGACCGATGTGTTCGTGTACACGATTTACGTAACCCCCAGGGATATTCGACAGCCTCAGCGTGTAGCGGCGGCGTTGGCGCCAGTGCTGGGACAACCGTATGATGTGGTTCTGGCAAAACTTGTCTCCACCGACAAGAATGTGATTCTGGCACAAGAGGTGCCGCATACCGTCGCCAGTTTGGTGCAGAATGTCAAAGAGCGGCTGGAAAAAGAAGGAGTGGCGTTAGGGGGCCTGGATCTGCGCCCGGGAATCAAGCGGGTCTATCCCGCCAACGCCTTCGCCGCCCATGTGGTGGGTTATGTGAATCGCGAGCGTCTGCCAGCCTACGGCATCGAGCAGAAACTCGATGGTGATTTACGCGGGACCGATGGCTGGATTACCGGCTCAAGCGATGCGCTGCGCGATCTGATTCCGTACGATGTCCCGCTGTATCAACCCGCGCTCGATGGCGCGCGCGTAGTGTTGACGCTTACGAGTGGTGTGCAGCGCATTGCCGAAGTGGAACTGGCCAATGCGGTGCGCGAGACGCGCGCCAGCGGCGGCACGATTATCGTTCTTGATGTGCGCACGGGTGCCATTCTGGCGATGGCTTCTCTGCCGGTCGCGGATTTGAATGCCTATGCGGACCCGGCGAATGTGGACAAGTATAGCAATCCGGCGATCAGTGCACAGTACGAACCCGGCTCGGTGTTCAAAATTGTTACGGTTGCCTGCGCGCTTCAGGCGGGTACGGTGAGCGAGCATTCGGTTTTTAACGATACGGGGCGCATTGACGTTGGGGGGCGAACGTTTGAAAATCCCAACGGTCTGGCACCGGGGCGTGTGACTTTGACCGATGTGTTACGTCTATCGTTGAATGTCGAAGCGGTCAAACTCAGCGTGGGTTTGGGTGCCGAACGGTTCTATCAATGCGTACGCGATTTTGGTTTCGGTTCGTTGACGCGCGTCGAACTGGCGAACGAAGTGGCGGGTAAGGTCAAAGTGGCTGGCGATGGGGAATGGCGCGAAGCGGACCTGGCGACGAACGCGTTTGGGCAAGGGATTGCAGTGACCCCTTTGCAAATGGTGATGGCGGTGGGTGCGGTGGCTAATCACGGTACGTTGATGCGTCCCTACATCGTGCACGAGATTCAGCCGGCGCAGGGTCAGCCGCAGCGTACCGCGCCGAGTGCGGTGCGGCAGGTGATTCGTCCCGAGGTGGCGCGCACCGTGTCGAGACTATTGGCAGACGCGATCGCCGCCGAGTCCGCGCACAAAGCGCAGGTGGCAGGCTATCGCGTCGCCGGCAAAACCGGCACCGCGCAGATTCCCGTGCTGGGCAAGTGGGATCCGCACTGGACGATTGCTTCGTTTGCCGGCTATCTGCCTGCCGATGATCCACGCCTGGCGATTCTGGTCAAGATTGACAAGCCCCAGACCTCGGTGTGGGGTTCTCAAGTTGCCGCGCCGGTCTTTGCGACTGTGGCGCAACAGGTGGTGCGGTTGTTGGGGTTACCGCCGGATGCGGTGCGTCAATAGTGGACGGTGTGGGGATGTTGACACTGGCGGATGTGTACGCGGCTCTGTTGCACGTGCAGGTTGAGGCGGCGGCGCGCGTTCCGATTACGCAGGTGGTGATTGATTCGCGCCAGACGTGCGCGGCTTCGCTTTTTGTGGCGTTGCAAGGCGAAAAGCAGGATGGGCATCACTTTATCGCCGATGCACTGGCGCGTGGTGCGACGGTGATTATCGCCGAAGCGCGCGGAGGACGCGGGCTGGGTCCGAATGTACACGTGATTGATTGTATCAATCGCGGTGTCGCCGGGTTGCAACCTGGCCCGCCCTTCCTTCCGTGTGTGTTTCTGGTCGAATCGAGTTTACGCGCGTTGCAACAACTTGCCGCGTTCTATCGGCGCAAGTTCGCGTGTCAAGTTGTTGGGGTGACCGGCAGCGTGGGCAAGAGTTCGACCAAAGAGTTGATTGCGGCGGTGTTGCGTCAGCGTTTTGTGACTTTGAAAAGTGAAGGGAATTTCAACAGCGAAATCGGTTTGCCGTTGACGGTGTTGCAGTTGAACGCCTCGCACGCGCGCGCGGTGTTGGAAATGGCGATGTACGCGCTCGGCGAGATCGCAACGCTGTGTGAGATTGCGCAACCACGCATCGGTGTGGTGACGAATGTGGGACCGGTGCATCTGGAACGTCTGGGTACGATCGAACGCATCGCGCAAGCCAAAGCCGAACTGGTCGAAGCGTTGCCGGCGGATGGGTATGCGATTCTGAATGGGGATGATCCGCGCGTGATGGCGATGCGTGCCAAGACGCGCGCGCGTGTGCTGTGCTATGGTTTGCATCCGCAGTGTGATGTGTGGGCAGATGACATTGAGAGTTTTGGGCTGGAAGGTATCGCGTTCACGTTGCACTGGCGCGGGGAGAGTGTGCGCGTGCGGATTCCGCTGTTGGGGCGGCATAGTGTTCACACCGCGCTCGCGGCAACCAGTGTCGGTCTGGTAGAAGGGTTGGGGTGGGAGGAGATCTTGCGCGGCTTGCGCGACGAATCGGCGCAGTTGCGCTTGCTGGTGGTGCCGGCAGAGAACGGCGTGACGATTCTCGATGATACGTATAACGCCAGTCCTGCCTCGTCACTGGCAGCGTTGAACTTGCTCGCCGAGTTGGAAGGGCGTAAAATTGCGGTGCTGGGGGATATGCTGGAACTGGGGAGCGAAGAACAACGCGGGCATCAGGTCGTCGGCGGACGTGCCGCGCAGGTGGTGGATGTGTTGATCGCAGTGGGGGCGCGCGGGCGCTGGATTGGCGAAGCGACGCGCGCGGCAGGTTTGCCGGCGGCGCAGGTCTTTTTTGCCGAGGACAATGCGCGCGCCATCGAACTGTTGCGTACCGTGATGCAGGCGGGTGATATGATTCTGGTCAAGGGATCGCGGGGAATGCAGATGGAACAAATCGTTAATGCGATTGCGCGAGCGGAGACGAGTTGATGGCCTGGCCACTGACGCTGGGAACGATCGCTTTTTTTCTCGCCGTGATCTGGGGCGCGCCGCTCATTCGTTTGCTCAAAACCTACAGTCTGGGCAAGCAGATTCGGATTGATGAACCGACCCGGCATCGCGTCAAGACCGGTACCCCAACGATGGGTGGCGTGATGATTATTGGACCGGTGTTGATCATCACCATCGGTTTGAATCTGGCGGCATTGATGGGAAACACGCTCATCGGGCGTTCGATTCTGGTGCCGATGGGCACGATGTTGACGTTTGGCATTCTGGGCGCGCTGGATGACTGGGCGGGGATTCGCGGCGTGCGTCAGGGGGATGGGTTGACGGCGCGGAACAAGTTGCTGGTGCAAGTGATTCTGGCGTTTGGGATTGCCTGCGCGCTGCATTTCGTTCTCGATTTGCGTAGTATTGCGATTCCACTGGTGCCCACCAAGATTGATATTGGCTTGCTCTACATCCCGATTGCCATGTTCTTCGTTGTCGGTTTCTCGAATGCCGTGAATCTGACGGATGGTCTGGATAGTCTTGCCGGCTGGACGAGTGCCATCGCGTTCGCATGTTACGGTGTGATTGCGTATTTGCAGGGGCAAGCGTATCTGGTGGTGTTTTGTTTTACGGTGGTCGGCGCGCTGCTGGCGTTCTTGTGGTACAACGCGCATCCTGCCGAATTGTTTATGGGCGATACCGGCGCGCTCGCGCTCGGTGCGACGCTCGCGGTGGTCGCGCTGATGACCGGGCAGTGGTTGTTGCTCCCGCTCATTGGCCTGGTGTTTGTAGCAGAAGCGCTCTCGGTCATTATTCAAGTGGCATATTTCAAGTGGACGCGTGGCAAGCGCGTGTTCAAGATGGCGCCGTTGCATTTGCATTTCGAATTACTCGGCTGGTCGGAGACTCAAGTGGTGCAACGATTCTGGCTGGTGGCGCTTTTGGCGGGGATGCTGGGGATTGCGCTGGCGTTGGTGTAGTGGGATTGTTGGATCGTTGGATTGTTGGATCGTTGAATTGTTGAATTGTTGAATCGTTAGATCGTTATGTGTGATGGGTAAGACCCAAAACCTGTAACCTGAAACTTGAAACCTCGAATGGACCTGGCTAACAAACGCGTGCTCGTCTTTGGGCTGGGCGTGCATGGCGGCGGCGTGGGTGTAGCGCGCTGGCTGGTCAAGCAGGGCGCGCGCGTCACCGTGACGGATTTGAAACGCGCGGAGGAATTGCAAACCGCGCTCGACGCGCTGCGCGGCTTGCCGATTGAGTATGTGCTGGGAGAGCATCGCGAACAAGATTTTTTGAACGCCGATCTCATCGTGCGTAATCCCGCTGTACCACGCGAATCGAGATGGTTGACACTGGCGCGCGAGCACAACATTCCGGTCGAAATGGAAATTTCACTCTTTGTAGAGCGCTTGCCGCGCGGCGCGGCACAGGTCATCGGGATCACCGGCACCAAAGGCAAAACGACGACGACGCTGATGACCGGCGCGATCTTGCAGCGCGCCAATCCCAAAACTGTCATCGCCGGGAATTTGCGCGTGAGCGCGCTCGAACTGCTCGACCAGATTGATGCCGATACCCCCGTGGTGCTGGAACTCTCGTCGTGGCAACTCGAAGCATTCCCACCGCACAAAATCAGTCCGCACCTTGCGGCGATTACGAACATTTTTCCCGATCACCTCAATCGCTATCGCGATCTGGAGGATTACGCGCAAGCCAAGTGTATCATCTTTCGGCATCAACAACCGGGTGATTACATCGTCTTGAATCTGGACAATCGCATTCTCACGCGCTTGCCGCGCGCGCTGGGGCGTGTGGTATGGACGAGTGTGACGCGTCCGCTCCGCGAAGGCGCGTATCGTGAGGGCGAGTGGCTGGTCTGGCGCTGGGAAGGTGCCACGCAGAAAATCGTGCGCGTGAACGATCTGCGCGTGACAGGACAGCACAACCTGGCAAATGCGCTCACGGCGATGGCGCTGGCGTCGCTGTGGGGCGCAACACCAGAGCAGATCGCGCGCGCGCTCGTCGAGTTTCGCGGCGTGGAGCATCGGCAGGAGGTCGTGCGCGAACTGGACGGCGTGCGTTACATCAACGATACGACGGCAACCGCGCCCGCCGCGACTATCGCTGCTATCGAAACGTTCGCACCGACCGCGCGTGGGGTCGTGCTCATCGCCGGCGGCGCAGACAAGTCGCTCGATTTCTCCGATCTGGCGCGCGTGCTGGTGCAACGCGTGCGCGCCATCATCTTGCTCGAAGGTTCGGCGACGGACAAACTGGCGCGCGCGCTCGAACACGCCGGCGGGAGTGCGCTCGTGGTCGGGCGATTTGACGATTTTGAGCGCGCCATCAAAAAATCGCGCGAGATTGCGCACGATGGGGAAATCGTTTTGCTCTCGCCCGCGTGCGCGAGTTTTGGGATGTTTGCCAACGAGTTCGAGCGGGGCGCGTTGTTCAAAGAGATTGTGAATAGAATGACAAATGTGCCAATGAGCCAATGAGCCAGTGAGCCAATGTGCCAATGAGCCAAAGGTGGCAATGACAAATGAGTGAATGACGGATGACGAAAGACGAAAGACGAATGACGAAACGATCCAACGATGCAACAATCCAACAATGCAACAATGCAACAATCCAACAATCCAACAATCCAACGATCCGACAAATCGAAAATCGTTGACGGCGGCGGTATTTTCGGAGCGCATTTGCCGCGCGGGGATTACGTTCTGCTCGGTGTCGTTTTGTTGTTGCTTCTGTTTGGCTTGCTGATGGTCTTTAGTGTGACGTTTCCACTGCGGTTGCAATTGGGCAAGCCGGACCCGTATCGGGATTTTGTGAATCAGGCGATTTATGCCACGCTGGGGCTGGGAGCGTTGTTGGTGTGCGCGCGGCTGGATTATCGCGTGTGGCAGCGTTTGGCGATACCGTTGATGCTCATCACGCTGGTCCTGTTGGTGGCGGTGTTGTTTGCCCCGCCGGTGAACAATGCGCGGCGGTGGTTGTTCAGTGGTTCGGTGCAACCCGCCGAGTTTGCCAAGTTTACGATGGTTGTGTATATGGCGGCATGGCTGTCCTCCAAAGGTGAGAAACTGCGCCGGGTGACGTATGGCGTCTTGCCGTTCGCGTTGATTGTGGGTACGGTCTGTGGCTTGATCGTGTTGCAACCGAATATGAGTACTGCTGTCATCATTGCCTTGTGTGCGCTGGTGATGTTTTTCGTCGCGGGCGCGGATGTCATCCAGTTGGCGTTGTTGGGCATCATCGGCGGTGGTGCGGCAGTGATGGTGGTGATGAATACGCCTTATCAGTTGCAACGCTTTTTGATTTTTCTGCAAAACCCCTTGATGTTATCCGAGCGCGAGGGGTATCAAGTTGTGCAGACCTTGATGGCGCTAGGTTCAGGTGGACTGCTGGGACGTGGCCTGGGCGCGGGGTATGCCAAATTCGGTTTCGTGCCCTCGCCGCAGAATGACTCGATCTTTGCCTTGTTGGGTGAAGAATTGGGCTTGGTCGGTACCTGGTTTGTACTCGGTTTGTTTCTCCTGTTGGCGTATCGCGGCTTTGCGATTGCGGCGCACACGCGCGAACTGTTTGGGCAGATGTTGGCGGTGGGCTTGACGTTCTGGTTGATCTTTCAGGCGTTTTTGAACATCGGCGTTGTGACCGCCACTTTTCCTTTGACCGGCGTGCCTCTGCCTTTTATCTCGGCGGGTGGTTCCGCGCTGGTCATTGCACTGGTGTCGGTGGGAGTGTTGCTCAGCATCTCGCGCGCGACAGCAGCCGAAGGGACGAATGCGACTTTTGATTTCGGGTGGCGGAACCGGGGGACACGTGTACCCCGCGCTGACCGTCGTGCGCGCGCTCCGCGCGCGCGACGGTAACGCGTTTGTTTATGTGGGACGCGCGCAGAGCGTCGAGGAGCAGTTGGCGCGTCGCGCGCAGATTCCCTTTCGCGCGATTGAAACGGGGCAGGTGCGTGGTCAGGCGCTCTGGACGGTGGCGCGCAATGGGATGCGTATGCTGCGTAGCATTGGCACGGTGCGCACCCTCATTCGCGAATTCAAACCCGATGTGATTTTTGTTACCGGTGGATACGTGAGCGCGCCGGTCGTGTGGGCGGGTGCGCTGGAAAACATCCCGCGCGTGATTTATTTGCCCGATCTGGAACCGGGTTGGGCGGTGCGTGTGACGGCGCGCTGGGCAACGCGTGTGGCAGTATCCTTTGACGAGGTGGCGCGATATTTTGCGCCGGGTCAAGCCGTCGTCACCGGCTATCCGGTGCGCGCAGAATTCTTTACCACCAATCCACAGCGCGCGCGCGCGCAGTTTCAACTGGATACAGCAACGCGTACTGTGACGATTATGGGCGGTAGCACTGGCGCCCACGCGATCAATCGGGCGGTAGTGATGAACTATGTCGCGCTGGCGGAATTTGCTCAGGTCATTCATCTCACAGGTAAGAACGATGCTGCGTGGGTGCAGCGTGAGGTCGAACAGTTGCCACGTGATTTGTGCGCGCGCGTACGTGTGTTCGATTACCTCGACGATGATTTGCCTGCGGCGCTGGCGGCTGCCGATGTGGTGATCGCGCGCGCAGGTGCCGCTACACTCGGCGAGTTTCCCGCGCTGGGAGTGCCGGCGATTCTGGTGCCCGGCGCGTTTGCCGGCAAACACCAGGTCCAGAACGCGCGTTTTCTGGTCGAACGTGGCGCGGCGCGAATGCTGGACGAAGAGACGCTCAAGCAGACTTTGCTGCCCACCCTGCAAGAACTTTTTGCGACACCTAAAAGATTGTATGCGATGCGCGCGGCAATGCGCGCGCTCGCCAATCCGCGTGCTACACAGAACATCGTTGACCTGCTCATGCAATACGCTTTGGGTACCACGCGCGAGGTCACGTCGTGATACCGCGTCGTATTCACATCGTTGGGATTGGTGGCATCGGTCTCTCGGCGATTGCACGCGTGTTGCTCGCGCGCGGTGTGCACGTTTCGGGTTCTGACCTCAGCCCGTCGCCCATCACCGATGAACTGGCGCGACTGGGCGCACACATTCGGATTGGGCATAACGCGGAGAATGTAGGCGATGTGGAGATGGTGCTCGTCACCTCCGCCGCCAGTGCGGACAATCCCGAGATTGGCGAAGCAAGACGCCGGGGCATCCGCATCGTCAAACGCCACGAGTTGTTTCGCGACCTGATACAGGGTAAACAGACGATTGCGATCGCCGGCACGCATGGTAAGACGACAACAACTGCGATGATCGCGACGATTCTGGCAGATGCCGGCTATGATCCTGATGCGATTGTCGGCGGTATGGTCCTCGATTGGGCAAGTAATGCGCGCGCGGGACGCGGGGACTATATTGTGATTGAAGCCGACGAGTATGATCGCGCGTTTTTGGGCTGGTCGCCCGCTGTGGCGGTGGTCACGAGTATCGAGATGGATCACCCCGATATGTTTCGAGATGTGGAGGAGGTGACGCGCGCGTTTCGCGAATTCGTGCAGCAGGTTCCGCGTGCAGGTGTGGTGATCGGTTGGGGTGATGCGGCGCGCGTCACGAGAGTGCTCGCGCATCTCTCGGCACGTGTGCGGCGCTATGGTTTTGCGGAGACAAACGATTGGCGCGCGGACGCGGTGCGACCTAACGCGCGTGGCGGGAGCGATTTTGTGGTGTGGCGCGGCGCGCAAGCGCTGGGCGAGTGGAGTGTGCCAGTGCCGGGGCGCCACAATGTTCTGAACGCTCTCGCGGCAATCGCTGTGGCGCAGGAGGTGGGCGTTGATCTTGACTGTGCACGCGCGACACTGGCGAATTTTAGAGGTGTGGCGCGGCGATTCGAAATCAAAGGGAACTTTGGTGGCGTGACGATTGTAGATGATTACGCGCATCATCCCACCGAGATTCGCGCCACGCTTGCCGCTGTGCGCGCGCGGTTTCCGCAGCAAACGCTCTGGGCGGTCTTTCAACCGCACACCTTTTCGCGCACGCGCGCCTTGTTGGACGAGTTTGCACTCGCTTTTGATAATGCCGATCACGTGATCCTCACCGAAATCTACGCAGCGCGCGAGCGCGCCCATCAGGAAACGAGTAGCGCGCAGATCGTCGCGCGAATGCAACATCGGGATGCGCGGTTCATCGCTTCGCTGAGGCAAGCCGCCGAGTTCTTGAAGGAACACCTGCAGGAGGGAGATGTGCTGGTCACGCTCGGCGCGGGAGATGTGTATCGCGTCGGAGAGGAGATCGCGCGCGGGCGAGGAGCCTGAGTTATGTCGGAGATTTTCGGATTCCGCAGTTTAATCTACTGGTGGGGTATGTTGACGGCAACCGTGTTCGTCAAGGATTGGTTGTTTCAACTCGCCATTTTTTTCAAGACCTCGGATACCTTTTCGCCAACACGGATACCCTTTAACCTCTTTCCCACGATAGATGATTCAATCAGGAGATTGGCGGATTTTATCCGCGACACTGTCAAGTTCAAGCCGGATGCTGTATTGATTGAAATCGGTACGACCCGCGTGCCGAATGCTGTGCTGGCGATACTGGTAGGAATACTGTGTGTCATCTTTGCCGCGCTGCTGGTGCGACGCGCGTTGCGTTCGCACTTGTGGTTCGATGATTTCCTGGCGGTGTTCGTGATGTATGCGGTGTTGCGCATTGTGGGCCACATCACCTCCTTGACCCAGACGATTCCGCTCGCCAATTGGTTTCGCATCTTTGCCGATAGTAAAGAGGCGGCGTATCTGGTGTTGATGGTTTTGTTACTCTTTCTGACGTTTTTCGGCGAAGGGTTTGAGAGCAAGCGCGCGTTCTGGCGTTCCATCATTGCGGTCTTTGTCCTGTCCTTGTTCATCTATCCGCTTCAGGTGTCGGCGTACTTTGGTGATTTGCTGAACGCGCTGGCGCTCTTTGGGGTGGGCTTGCTGGATGCCAATAATCTTCCGTTTGCTCTCATGTGGGGCTTGATTGGAATGTTGCTGGCGTTGTATCGTCTGGCGACTCCTGAAGGTGGCGCGGCACCCAGCGCACCAGCACCACGTCCCAGCGGAGGTGGACAGGCAGCCGCGGGCGGTGGTGGCGGCTTGAAGTGGTTACGCCGGTTCTCGCGCAAGTGAGTGTGCGGGTGGACACGGCAACGCACTGGGCTGGCAAGTTTCAGGCGCGACTCGTTCGGCACGAACCTCTCGCCGCGCATACGACGTTTCGCATTGGCGGTCCAGCCGATTTTTTCATCGTTGTCCAGACGGTGGAGGAATTGTGTGAACTGGTGCAACGGGCGCGCCACGCGCACATTCCATTTTTCATCCTGGGCAATGGCTCGAACCTCCTGGTGCGCGATGGCGGCTGGCGCGGTCTGGTCATCCAGAATCGTTGTGGTCACCTGTCGCTTGAGGAGAGCGCGGCGCGCGCATACCTGCGCGTAGAGAGCGGCGTTATGTTGCCGGGTATGGCGAATCGTCTGGCGCGGCTCGGGTGGACGGGACTGGAGTGGGCGATTGGTGTACCCGGCACGCTCGGCGGCGCCATCGTGGGAAATGCCGGCGCGCACGGCGCGTGCATCGCCGATGCTGTGGAATGGGTCACGATTCTCGATGCGCGCGGAGATGTACGCAAGTTACCTAAGACAGAATTGGCATTTGGGTATCGCACCAGTCGCTTCAAGCGGACGAAAGATGAGATTGTCCTCTCGGCAGAGTTGGAACTGCAGCGCGATGATCCGCAAAATTGTATTGCGCGGATGCAACAGTACAGTGCACAGCGTCGGCGTACGCAACCGACTGAACCGAGTGTGGGTTCGATGTTCAAGAATCCGCCGGGTGATGCGGCGGGACGCTTGATTGACGCGGCAGGCTTGAAAGGGACGCGCGTGGGTGGGGTACAAGTATCGCCGGTGCATGCGAATTTCTTTGTGAATCGTGGCGGCGCAACGGCAAGCGATGTGTTACAGTTGATTGATATTGTCAAGGCGCGTGTGCGTGATCGGTTTGGCGTGGAGTTGGAGTTGGAGATTGAAGTGATCGGAGATTAGAGATTGGAAATTGGTAAAATCGAGAATCGAAAATCGAAAATACGCGTGGGGATTATTTTTGGTGGCAAATCGGGTGAGCATGAGATTTCGCTGGCTTCGGCACAGTCGGTCGCGCGCGCGATAGACAAAGACAAGTATGATGTGGTGATGATTGGTATCACCAAAGAAGGCAAATGGCTCGTCGGTGAGGATGTGCTGTCTTATCTTGCTGCACTCAGTCCCACGCCGCTTGTCGCTGCCGAGCCGACGCACGATGCGCTGGCTGTGCGCGCGCCCAAAGCAGCGCTAGAATTGATGCCGGATGGACGTGTTCCCTCACCGCTCACGTTGATTGATGTGGCGTTTCCGCTGGTGCACGGTCCGTTTGGTGAAGATGGTACGCTACAGGGTTTGCTGGAAATGGCGGATATTCCGTATGTGGGCGCGGGAGTGACGGCAAGTGCAATTGGTATGGACAAGGTGATGATGAAGACCATTTTCCGCGCGCACGATTTACCGGTGGTCAACTGGTTGATGATCTTGCGACGCGAATGGCGTGCGCAACCACAGGCGGTCATCGAACGTATCGAGACGGTGCTGGGGTATCCGTGTTTTGTGAAACCGGCAAGTCTGGGTTCGAGCGTGGGGGTGAGCAAAGCGCGTCAGCGTACCGAACTGGCGCGCGCGCTCGATGTGGCAGCGCAGTACGATCGCAAGTTGATTGTCGAGTGGGCAGTGCCGCACGCGCGTGAGATTGAGTGTAGTGTGCTGGGCAATGATGATCCCATCGCTTCGATTCCCGGCGAGGTAATTCCGCGCCGCGAGTTTTACGATTACGTCGCCAAGTATGCCAGCGATTCGGGCACTGCGCTGGTCGTGCCAGCGGATGTGTCCCCTGAAGTGGCGCGCACCGTGCAGGAGATGGCGATTCGCGCCTTTCGGGCGATTGATGCGTGTGGAATGGCGCGCGTGGATTTCTTTTTGGAACGTGACACGCACAAGTTGTGGATAAGTGAAATCAATACGATTCCGGGCTTTACCTCTGTGTCCATGTATCCGCGTATGTGGCAAGCCAGCGGGTTGGGTTACACCGAGTTGATTGATCGGTTGATTCAACTCGCGCTGGAGCGGTATCAGGACACGCGCGCATCGAAAATCGCGTACGAACCATAGAGCACAAGACGATGTTCCCATCACCTCCCCCTGTTCCGCGTTCCAATCCAGTGCGCCGTCCGCCGCGTCGGCGGATGCGAATGACGGTGACCTCCACGGCGCGCGCGCCGGCGCTCTGGGCGCGTTTGGGTGCATTGCCGCGTCCCAGAATGGTAGCGCTGGCGTTGTTGGCGGTGCTGGCAGCGGTTTTGTATGTGTTTTTCGATACGGATTATTTCTACGTTTTCCAGTTTGACATCGCTGGCATACGATTTTTGCCTGTGCCGGAAATCGAAAGAGCCAGTGGGATTCGTGGTTATAACGTTTTCTTCATTGATGCACGCGCGGTTGAACGCGCGCTCCTGCGCTTGCCCGAAGTCAAAGCAGCGCGCGTTACTGTCCGTCTGCCCAATGTTGTGACGATGGAAATCGAAGAGCGGCAGCCGGTCGGCGTGTGGCAGGGTGGTGAGGTGATGTGCTGGGTAGATGCCGAAGGGATGCTGTTGCGCGTCCGCGCCGACTTGGCCGACTTGCCCCACGTGCGTGATCTGGATGCGGGAACGCTGGTGCCCGGACAGCGTGTCCCGGCGAGTGCTTTTGCCGCATTCGTGGCGCTACGTGCGGTGATGCCTGCCAGTCCGCGCGCGCTCGAGTGGTCCTCGGCGCGTGGGATTGCGTTTACGGATGAGCGCGGTTGGAAAATCTATCTGGGCACGGCGGAGAATATGCCGGGCAAAATCGCAGTCTTGCGCGCGCTCGTGGCGCATCTGGTCGCGCAGAACGCGCGGATTCGCTTTATTGATCTGGGCAAGGGCGATCCGTATTACCAATGAGCCAATGTGCCAATGAACCAAATGAGCAAATGAGCAAATGACGAATGACGAATGACGAATGACGGATGACGAATGACAAATGAGCAAATGACAAATGAACAAATGGTTTGGCAGATTTGGCACATTTGGCACATTTGGCACGTTTGGCACATTTGGCACATTTGATTTGGCTCATTGGCACATTGGATAATTGGCTCATTGAATTCTATGTCACCGATTGCAGTCCTAGACATTGGAACAACAAAAACGTGTGCGCTGGTTGGCGAGGTCACGGAAGCGGGGACGTGGCGCATTCTGGGTAACGGCGTTGTGCCTTCGCGCGGGTTACGCAAGGGGATGGTGACCGATGTGAAGGAAGCGGCGGTCGCGATTGCCGGTGCCGTGCAGCAAGCGGAACGTGTCTCGGGGGTGCCCATCGAAGCGGCGTATGTGGGGATTGCGGGCGCGCACATTCAGGCAACGAATTCGCGCGGCATCGCGGCGATTCATTCGCGCGGGGTGACGCAAGAAGATATTGACCGCGCGCTCGAATCGGCGCAAGCGCTGGCGGTGCCGCTCAATCGTGAAATCTTGCATGTGATTCCGCGCGGGTTTATCCTGGACGGTCAGGATGGCATCAAAGACCCGCGCGGGATGGTGGGGTTTCGTCTCGAGGTGGAAGCCCACGTGGTGACTGGCGCCAGCGCTTCAATTCAGAACGTTACGCGCGCGGTCGAAGCCGCTGGGATACGCGTCATTGATCTGATTTTAGAGCCACTGGCGGCGAGTGAAGCTGTCCTGACCACCGCCGAAAGAGAAATGGGAGTCGTGCTCGTGGATCTGGGTGGAGGCACGACCGATATCGCGATCCTGACTGAGGGGAGCATCAGCCATACGGTCATTCTGCCAACGGGCGGCATCCACATCACCAATGATCTGGCGGTAGGCTTGCGTACCCCGTTCGAGGTGGCAGAGGAGATTAAACTCAAGTACGGGCACGTTGATCCGGATCAAGTCTTTGATGTGGATTTGATTGACGTTGCCGCGTTTGGCGAAGAGGGGCGGCGCCTCATCACACGACGCCAGATTGCCGAAATCATTCATCCGCGCGCGGCAGAAATCTGTCAGTTGATTCTCACCGAGATCCAGCGAGCGGGTTATGATCGTTTGTTGCCGGCAGGGGTGGTGCTGTGTGGTGGCACAGCGGAATTGCCCGGACTCAAATGGCTGGCGCGTCAGATTCTTGATATGCCCGTTCGGGTCGGCGTGCCGCGCGATCTGGAAGGATTTGCGGATCGGGTGTCGTCCGCTGCGTTTGCGGCGAGCATTGGTCTGTTGCAGTGGGGATGGCAACATCAACAAAACGATACTCCACCCAAGCGTCGCCGAAAAGCCGGCGCGTTGAGTGGCTTGATGGGTTGGGTGCGGGGGGCGATTTTGCCCGGCTAGCCATTGCGGGCACATTCGTCATTGAATAGGGCTTGACAGAATAGTAGAAATTGGTGTAGAATGTGGCTCGCCCCCAATATCTTGTGGTAAATCGCTCATCAAACTACTAGATATAGCACACAGCAATAACATCTACAACGATTGTGGTAAACGTAAAATTATAGCGCTGAGGAGCGCGATGGCATTGTGCCGGGAGGAGAGTATGCCTTATCAATCAAACGTGAACGATGCGGGGCACGAAAACTTTGCCGAGATCAAAGTAGTCGGTGTTGGGGGAGGCGGTACGAACGCGGTCAATCGGATGATTGACGAGGGTTTGCGCGGCGTGAATTTTATCGCCATCAATACCGACGGTCAGGCGTTGCTCCATTCGCGCGCGCCACACAAGATTCGGATTGGCGACAAGTTGACGCGTGGCTTGGGCGCAGGTGGAGATCCCACGCTTGGCGAAAAGGCGGCAGAAGAATCGTCCGAAGAGTTGTACGACGCGCTCGTCGGTTCGGATATGGTCTTTGTCACCGCAGGTATGGGCGGTGGCACAGGCACAGGTGCCGCACCGATCGTAGCGCGCATTGCTAAAGAAGCCGGCGCACTCACGATCGGCGTGGTGACCAAGCCCTTTACCTTCGAGGGTGTACGCCGACGTCAAGTGGCGGAAGATGGTCTGGCGAGACTGAAGGAACACGTAGACACCCTCATCGTCATCCCGAATGATCGCTTGCTGGATTTAAGCGACAAAAAAGTGACGCTCCAAAACGCCTTCCGAATGGCGGATGAAGTGTTGCGCCAGGGCATTCAGGGCATCAGTGAGTTAATCACAGTCCCCGGCTTGATCAATCTGGACTTTGCTGATGTTAAAGCGATTATGAGTATTGGGGGTGCCGCACTGATGGGTGTGGGGCGCGCCACCGGTGAAAATCGTGGCATTGCGGCCGCCGAAGCCGCCATCAAGAATTCCTTGCTCGATATTTCGATTGATGGCGCCAAAGGTGTTCTCCTCAATGTGACCGGCGGTCCAAACCTGACGCTCAACGAAGTGTACCAAATCGCCGATATGGTGCATCGCGTCGCCGATCCTGAAGTGAATTTGATCTTTGGCGCCGTCATCGCTCCCGAAATGGACGAAGCCATTCAAGTCACGGTGATTGCCACCGGCTTTAACACGGTGGCCAAACGCCAGAGTGGTGCCGGTCAAGCGGTGGGCAACGTGGTCACTGCGCCCGCACGCAAGACGATTGATTTTCCAGTGCGCAAATTCGATCAGGAAGATCTGGATATTCCCGCGTTTTTGCGCAAGCGCGGTAACGCGTGAAACGTGTGACTGCTCAGTCCTCTTGTCTGCGGCTTGTTGTTTTCATTCGCGTGATTCGCGTTTAATTCGCGGATAAAATTTTCGTCCGCGTAAAAAGAATCAGGCGCACTCGACAGAAAATCATCAGGTTAAAGTTTGGTAACTGTATTTGATTTTTAAGGTATTCCTCTTGCGTTCCGCTGGGAATTGTGTTACACTAGCACTGCACAAGTTGTAGTAGTGCCTTGGATGGTCAGCCACAATCTACAGGGTTTGGGAAGTTTATCAGAGATGCCCCAAACCCTGTTTTGCGCCTAATTGAGGAGGAATGCCTATGCAATGCCCCTATTGTGGAAACCAGGAAAACAAAGTGGTGGATACGCGCGAGTCGCCGGATTCGATTCGGCGCCGGCGGCAGTGTAACCACTGTGGTCGTCGTTACACCACGTACGAACGCATTGCACACATCGGCTTGATGGTGATCAAACAGGATGGTCGTCGCGAAGCGTTCGATCGTCAAAAATTATTGGCGGGGCTCCTCAAGGCATGCGCAAAACGGCCGATTCCGATGCAAGCCATCGAAGCCATCGTAGATGAGATTGAGATGGAATTGAACTCGCATGCGCAATCCGAAGTGGATTCGCAACAGATTGGTCAGATGGTGATGGCGCACTTGCGCAAGTTGGATGATGTGGCGTATGTCCGCTTTGCCTCTGTGTATCGGCGCTTTGCCGATCTGGATGCACTGGCGTTGGAGATTCAACGTTTGAAAGAACGCAAGCAGCGCGAGGCAGAAGAACGCTTGCAGGTGCGGATGGCAATTTAGGCATGATGCGTTTGCTCGTGGTTTGTTCACCTTAGTCTGGTGTTAACCTCTGTGGGTCAGGCACACTACGTGGTCCCTCAGTGGTGTGCCTGTTTTTTTGTGTATGGCAGACGGCGCATCGCGTCTGGCTGAGCATCAGGCAATCAAGGCGCGATGTACCATCAACTCTACGCGGGAGTGAAATTTATGGTTCAAGAGATGCGTACATTGAGCCATCTCGTTGCCGACGATGAAGAACGGGTTCGTCCGGCACTCAATCTTTCGCCCAACGCGCGCATCGTTCTAGAGAAACGTTATTTGCGACGCGGTCCCGATGGCAAACCCATCGAGACCCCTGAAGAGATGTTCGATCGCGTGGCGCGCGTGGTGGCTGAACCCGATGCGCGCTATGGCGGTGATCCTCAAGTCACGCGCGATAAATTCTACGATCTATTGACGACCTTGCGTTTCTTCCCCAACTCGCCGACATTCACCGGCGCGGGTACGCCTCTAGGACAGTTGGCGGCTTGCTTTACCGCTGATATGCGCGTAACTATAGAACAGGGAATGAAACGGATCGCTGATTTGCAGATAGGCGATCGTGTTTTGACGCACCTGGGACGCTATCGCCCGGTGACGCAGGTGATGCAACGCGCCTATCGGGGTAAGTTGATCCACATTAAGGTGAAACTGATCGGCACGACTCTGCAAGTTACCCCGGAACATCCGATTCTTACCCCTGAAGGGTGGCGCCGCGCCGGCGATCTGCAAACAGGCGATCTTGTGGCGATTGGGGTTCCGCAAGGAGTACAGACCACTCCACGCTTTGATCTGGCGGAATGGGCGTATGCCGGTGAGTTGGAAACGCAGGTCACCGATACAGCGCTTCGAGTGCGCCGTCCCAGTACCTATCAAAATTCAGGACGCCAAGCAGGTTGGATTAACCGTTTTCTCGAGTTGACACCCGAGTTAGCGCGGTTGTGCGGTTATTACATTTCAGAAGGGACGGTGGATCCCGAGGAACGCTACGTTCGATTCACTTTTGGACGTGACGAGGAGGACTATCAGCGCGATGTAGTCGAGTTGGTCGGAACGCTCTTTGGTGTTTCAGCCAACCGCGTGGAATCTCATCGTGGCAATTGGATTACACTGAATGTCTATGCTCGCGCCGTGGCGATATGGTTCCGCTCGCATTTCGGTCAACATTCCTACGGCAAGCGTGTGCCGGTGTGGATGCAGTACGCACCGCCTGACATTCAGAAGGAATTCCTGAGTGGGATAATGCGGGGCGATGGATTATATAATGAGCAGACGTATCAGCTTGCCTCTCGCAGATCACCCAAGATGTTTAGAGCGTTGCGTTTGACACTGAGTAATCCGAGTCTGATTCAACAAGTGTGGCAGATGTGCCTGCGACTTGGGTACGACGCGGCGATTCGTCCTGTGGATACCTCCTATGTGACCGCCAACGCGCGCGCAACAGCGCAGATCAGTCTACCACCGTTGCAGTCACGCGAACTAGTTCAACGCGTGTTTGGCAGGGACCTACCAGAACCGGATCAGCGGTACGTCCGCAAAGCGGTTCTGCGGCAAGGTGACAGGGTTTATTTTCAAATCCAGTCCATCGAGTCAGACGACTATGCAGGCATGGTGTACAATTGTGAGGTGGACGAAGATCATTCGTATGTGACAGAAGGGATCGTTGTTCACAATTGCTTTGTCCTTCCGATTGCTGATGATATGGGGCGCGATCCGCGCGGCATCTTTTCCACGCTGCGCGCCGCCGCGCTGATTCAGCAGACCGGCGGCGGTAATGGCTTTTCGTTCTCGCGCTTGCGTCCGCGCGGCGACCGTGTGAGCACCAGCGCGGGCGTGGCGACCGGTCCCGTCGGCTTTTTGCGTGTGTACGATACCGCGTTCGGTGAGGTAGCGCAAGGCGGAACCCGCCGTGGTGCGAATATGGCTGTCCTCCGCGTGGATCATCCCGACATTTTCGATTTCATTCGCTGCAAAGCCACCGAAGGCGCTATCAGCAATTTCAATATCTCGGTAGGAGTCACAGACGAGTTTATGCGCGCGGTCGAAGCGGATGGCGATTTCGATTTGATCAATCCGCGCGATGGGAGTGTGTGGCGTACCGTGCGCGCGTGCGAACTGTTCAACGAGATTGTCAAGTACGCGCATCACAACGGCGAACCTGGCGTCTTGTTCCTCGATACGGCGAATCGTGCCAACCCGGTGCCGCACCTGTACGAATTGGAGGCAACCAATCCGTGTGGCGAACAGTGGCTTGGACCATACGAAAACTGTTGTCTTGGCTCCATCAATCTCGCGCAACACATCACGCCGGATGACAGGATGGACTGGGCAAAATTGCGCGACTCGGTGGAACTGGCGGTGCACTTTCTTGATAACGTGGTGGACGCCAACAAGTATGTGCCGGCTATTCCCGAACTCGCCGCGTCTGCCCATCGCGCGCGTCGGATCGGTTTGGGCATTATGGGCCTGGGCGATGCGATGTATCGGCTGGGGATTCGCTATGGCTCGCGCGCCGGCGAAGATTTTGCGGGACAGGTGATGGAGTTTGTGCGTTATTATGCGATGAAAAAGAGCATCGAACTTGCTAAAACGCGCGGCGCCTTTCCCGCGATCAAAGGTTCCATCTACGATCCAGAAAATTTAAAGTGGACCCCGCCTAAACCGCTGAGGCCATTCACGCACGATTGGGGACGTCCTCAACTCGATTGGGGTGAGATTGTCATCGGTATCAAAAAGTATGGCATTCGCAATGCGGCACAAACTACCGTTGCGCCCACCGGCACGATTGCCACTGTTGCTGGCGTCGAATCGTACGGCTGTGAACCGGTCTTTGCGCTTGCCTACACGCGTCACGTCAACGATAACGGCAAAGACCTGCAACTCGAGTACGTCAGTCCTCTCTTCGAGCGCGCGTTGATGCGCGCCGGCGTGGACGCGGCGACGCGGCAAAAGATTTTCGCGCGCGTGCGCCTCACGGGCACGTGTCAGGACATTGACCTGGTGCCCGAGACGATTCGTCACACGTTTGTCGTGGCAAGTGACATTACGCCTGAAGAGCACGTGTATATGCAAGCCGCGCTCCAGGCGTTTGTGGATAACGCGATCTCCAAGACGATCAATTTTCCTGAAAAAGCCACGGTCGAGGATGTTGAGCGCGCGTACTTTCTGGCATGGAAACTGGGTTGCAAGGGCATCACTGTGTATCGCGCCGGGTCGCGCGAGCAGGTGGTGCTGGAGACTCAAGCCACCGCAGCGAAAAAAGCAGTATCATCCGAAACCGCGCTAGCGAAGAAACCGCGCCCACGCGCCGTGCGCGGCTCGACCTACGAAATCGCCACGCCACTCGGTAAAGCGTATGTAACCATCAACCGCAATGGCGAAGGCGAGCCGTTCGAGGTGTTCTGTAACGTCGGCAAAGCCGGCTCGGATACGACAGCGGTGAGCGAGGCGATTGGTCGTTTGATCTCTCTTGTGCTCCGTCTGCCCTCACCGATGTCACCAACGGAACGTCTGCAAGAAATCGTGGATCAGTTGAGCGGTATCGGTGGAGGACGTTCGTTGGGCTTTGGCGCGCGGCGCGTCCGCTCGCTCCCTGATGGAATCGCTCAGGCACTTGCCGAAGACCTGGGGCAGGCGCGCGGTGAATTGTCCCCAGCCCAACAAATCCCCTTGTTCAAAATTGGTGATCTGTGTCCCGAGTGCGGTCAAGCCGCCTTTGTCAACGAAGAGGGGTGTCGCAAGTGTTACGCGTGCGGGTATAGTGAGTGTTGAGTGTTCAGTGTTCGGTGTTCAGTATTCAGTGCAGTGTTGTTGACATTTTGGTACAGTTGCGCTATAGTGCGCGTCGCTGGCATGAAGCCCGCCGTGCACTCGTGAAGAGTAGGAGCGAAAGATTTTTTTCGCCCGTACAACGAAGTAACGAGCACGTAATTACTCAGCCGTGCTGTCCAGAGCGAAAAGCCCCACCCCCTCGCCCCCTCCCCACGCCGCTCTGCGGCGTGGGGAGGGGGAATCAGAGGGAAT
>DAOTYB010000155.1:0-3490 GCA_034435315.1 Anaerolineae bacterium
CCCAAGCGGTTGGCTACGCCGATGATCAAAGGGACATCGTCCACGCGTTCGTGTTGGATGGAAAGGATCTCTGCCATGCCCCCAGCATAGCAGATAATTCGGAATTTGACCAATCGGTTTATGCGAAACTTGAGTACAATGGCTGAGATTGTCATACACACAATTCTGCTTGGTAGCGCGTTCAGCGCCGCGTTCTTCGGACTGTATGCCACGCTAGGCACGGCAGGTCAAGTCGTCCAACGCGTCGTTCTCTTGCGAACGCCCGCGTGGAAACGTTTCTATCAAAAGAAACAAGTGGACACAGGTCCAAAAGATGCGGTTGACCAACTGCCCTGGGAAACTTGGCGACTCGTCGCAGGAATGATCGGCGTCATTGCACTGCTTTTAGTCCTGTGGGGCACGGAGTACGTGTATGGTTCTGTATTCGGTCTGGCAGCGGCATACATTCCCTCTTTCATCCGCGCGCAGATGAAAGAGAACGCCCGCTGGCGACTCCGCTTGGAAGTACGCGACTTCGTCGCGGAGCTGCGCCTGGCACTCGCGCTCAACGTGACGGTGTCGCAAGCACTCGAACACATAGCCGACCGACCGCACCAAGTCACGACACCTTTCATCGAACGCGTGCACCATCACGTCGAGCGAACGCTGCGGATGGAAGGACCCGAAAGAATGATTCAGGCGTTGGCAGAGGATTTTCAATCCGAGGACTTGCGAAGACTTTTGGTGCTCGTGCGCGCCGCGTTGCGTGGCGGTATGTCACTCGCCGAGGCGCTCGCGCAGAGCGCGGATTCCATCGCGCAGAACATCGTCGCCAGCGCCGAACTGTCTATCGAAGAAATGCCGACCAAGTTGATTCTGCCGATGCTCTTTGCGCTTTTTCCAACCATCATGCTCTTGGCGCTGATCCCAGCGGTCAGTTTGCTGATCACATCGCTGTCGGGAGTACCAGGCAGGTAGTGTAATTTCGGATTGCAGATTTCAGATTTTCTGCTTGTCAATCTGCAATCTGCAATCGAAAATCTGAAATCCACAGAAAGGAGGTGATACGCCTTGAATCTATTGCGCCAGTTTCACAACGACGCGCGCGGTACGGAAATGGTCGAATTCGTCGTCGGGGCAACTCTGATCATCACGATCATGACGCTCGTTATGGTGGCGATCTGGAACACCACGAATGCCCGCGCCGACGCGACCAACACGATTATCACAGATAACGTGCCCACCGCGGCGCAGCCGTAAACGCTGTTGGGTAGTTTGCTCGTTGGTTCGTTGAATCGTTGGTTCGTTGGTTTGTTCCAACAACGCAACGATCCAACGACTCAACGATGAAACGACGAAACGAGCAAACTATCGTGAAGGAACTTATGAATCGGATAACTGTCTTTCATCGCGACGAACGCGGTCTCGAAACAATCGAATACGTCGTCTTGGCGACTTTGGTTGCCGCCTTGATGACCCTGGCGATTATCGCGCTCTTCAATACCATCGTTACCAAAATCAAAGAGGTCAACAGCAACCTATGACCCAGGTTCATTCTACGCGGTCTCTCTTTGCACGCGCGTGCAAGTGGATTTCAGATTTCAGATTTCAGATTGCAGATTTCCTTTTGCCAATCTGCAATCTACAATCTGCAATCTGCAATCCGAATCTAATGCCGAACCGCTTTACGTCAATTGTACGCGCGTGCAAAAAACTCGTGCCTGTTGGTATTGGTGCGCTCGCGCTCGGGTGGGTGTTTCCCGAAACATTCGCGCTGCCTGCACCGATCGGTGTGGGTGGAATGCTCGCGCTGTTCGTCTGGATCAGCGTCAACGACTTTAAAACGCGATGCGTGCCGAACGCGGTGACCTATCCACTGATGCTCGTGGGCATCGTGCGCGCGATCGCCTTCCGCGATGGCATCTTCCTATTCTATTGGGTTGTGTTCTTCACGTTGTGGTCGGCGCGTTTTATGGGCGGGGGTGACGCGAAGCTCTTGATGGGATTCTTCGGACTCTTTCCCGATGTCCAACTCGCGTGGTTGGTCGCCGCAAGCGTGCTCATCACGGGCTTGCCATATCTGGCATACAAGTATCGGCGCCAATGGCGAACGATTCCGCACACACTCTTTTGGCGACTCGTCACACGGCAGTTTCTGCCCAGCCAAGCCGAGTTTGAGCAAGACGCGGTGCCGTATGCGTTCTCGTTTTGCCTGGCAGGTGCGGCATACCTGCTTGCGCCTTTCGTTCCACGATGAGAGAAAAAACAATGCGTACCAAATTGATGTTCGCAGGAACACTTGTAATCATTATCCTGCTCGCTTTAGCAGGCGGATGGGTGGGGCGTCAACTTATTCGCTCTGCTTCGAGTATGGCGCGCTCTCAAACGCCTGACACGGAAACAGTTGGTGGAGTGAATGCAGAAAGCATTGCCAAGGGGATGGTTGAAACAGGCACGCTCGACCTGGTCGGGGATGCGTGGGGCTTGGCGGTTCAAGGAAAAACGAAACGCCTTGCCGTGAATTCCCAGACAGTGGTTTACGTTCAAGGGGAAACGCTCTATCGCACGAATCTGGGCGATGCAGCATTGCAAGCCTGCGCGCTCGAACGTTGCCCCGTCTACGTTGTATGGTCACCGCGACCCGAATTAGCGAGTGCGATCATCGTCGCGCTTTCGCCGGCGCGCCAAGCCCAATTTCCCGATCCGGCAGGGAAGACGCCGATTCCGTGGCCATCACCTACGAGTAGTCGGGTCGTCAAATAGTCAGTTAGTCAACCGATCCGACTACTCGACTATAAGACTACCCGACGACAAGACTAGGGGGATTGAGATGTCACACAAACGACTGCGTTTGACCTTGTTCATCTTCGTCTTCGCACTCACGCTCCTGGCGGAATTGTTGCCGCTCGATGCGGCGTGGTGGTACGTGCCGCCCATCCGCACGGATAGTTACATTCGCGGGCGCGGGCGAATTCGGATTCGCCGCGAAGAAACCGAAGCGACGCACCGCGTCTCCACGCGCTTTTGTTGGTGGAACTATGACATCTGCAACGATACCTACGGCGCGAGTCAAAACATTCCAAACTTTTTCAGCGGCTGGACGGAGATGGGCAGTTTCGGTCCATCGAGGATGCGCGACATCACGTTCAACACGGGTTTGCTCGTCAATCCCGAGAATTTCGTGGATGTGCGGATTTGGTCGAACCACTTTGATTTCGATTCGGGGTTCATCGGCTATGCGCGTCATGCCTACAACAACCCGTACGGCGCGACCTATCAAGTGATGGGGCACAACGAATTCAACGGGCGCTCCTATTGCGGCAATCCCTCCAATCCTGGCGCGTGGCGTGACATCAGCGATCTGGTGTGGAGTTCACACGTGTTCGTGGCTGCGGCATGTTTCGAGGACTGGCGGAGGTGGAATTCCAATGGGGATCAGGATTTCAACGACATCTCTCTCGTCGCCGATCTCGTTCCCGGAACTGCTCTGTTGCATCGCCACATCGGGTAT
>DAOTYB010000156.1:0-10270 GCA_034435315.1 Anaerolineae bacterium
CCCCTGCCCCCTTCTCTTCCCGCGACGCGGGGAGAGAAGGGGGATGACGGTGTGGTGGCGGGCGGCTTCGCCGCCCGCCACCACACCGTCCTTTGACTCCCCCTCCCCGTTGGGGCGAAAAAATTTTTCGCCCCAACGGGGAGGGGGCAGGGGGTGGGGCTATGCGTTTGCACAAGTGCAAAAGGTGGGCGGAGAAGCTTGCCCCCAAACTGAAATACACCCACTTGCCTTGTGTGTTTGACCTATTCTGCTGTTTTGTGGTATGATAGTGACAACAAATAGGTAGTTTGCCACATTTCAATTGTGTTACCGGTGGCACAGATGAAAAATATCCACGAAGAACACACGTAGATTCACGAAGATTTTTTTCTTCGTGTTCCTTCGTGACCTTGGTGGACGAACGTATTTTCGAAGGAGTTGTGCATGGGCGCGTGCGCCCGCCACGACGGATGAAAATATCCACCAAGAACACGAAGATACACGAAGAGTTTTTCTTCGTGTTCCTTCGTGACCTTGGTGGACAAACGTATTTCGAAGGAGTTGTGCATGGGCGCACGCGCCCGCCACGACGGATGAACATATCCACCAAGAACACGAAGATACACGAAGGTTTTTTCTTCGTGTTCCTTCGTGACCTTCGTGGACAAATGTATTTTCAAAGGAGGAGCTATGCAGTTACGTGGTCAATTGATTGCCGAATCTCCCATTTTTCGCGGGAATGCCCGCAAGACCTTGTTTACGCGGGATGGGGATGGCACCCAACGCCTGGTGTCACTCGCAGGCGAAATTGCTGGTACTGCTCAGGCATTGATGGATGCGTTTGTGGGTCAATCGCGCGATGGCAAAAACATTGGCTTGTTGAACAAAATGTGGCAACGCTTGTTTGGAGAGCCGTTGCCTGCTGGTCTCATTACACGCGTCGAATGTCAGTTGAAAAAAGAATGCTATCCGCGCGATCGTTTCTTCGATTTGCGAATGGGGCTGCGTCTGGACGAAGACCGCTGGGCAGCCGAAGCCAATGCCAACTACAAGTTAGAGACTCTCTATCGCAATGCGATCTTTGATTTCACCCTGACCGTCAACGATGCAGAACTTCAGAAAGGTCAGAATGCAGCGCGTTTGTATTTCCTGCTTGAGGAATTGCGCGAAGGTCGCTTTTGGTTTGGGGCAGCCAAAAGCAAGGGCTTGGGGCGGCTGCGTCTGGAGATGCCCTCTTCGCCACTGCCCGCGCCGGCGACACCTCCCACACCGCGCGCGGGTGTCAATCATCTGCGGCTCCTCCTCACCTTTACCGCGCGCAATCCGGTACTGGTCGGTTGGAACTGGGGCAAGGTGGACCCCGAGGTACCCTCCTTTACCGCGATCGAAGGACGATTGTTAGTCGAAGCGATGCGTGATCTTCCCGCGCCAATTCGCCAGCGTTTGGCGTTAGTCATTGGCGGTCCGATACTCAGTGCGCAGGACTGGAAACAGCGTCTGGCGGAACTTTTGCCGCGCACCTGCGCGGTCTGGCTGCGCGAACGCTCTGCCGCTGAAAGCGAGACCTGGGTCTTGCGTGCCTCGGCACTGACCAAATTAGCCAAAGGCAAGTATCCGCTCGCGCAAAAAGTGCTTGACCTCGTGCAACCGCTATGCGATCAACCTTTCCCGGGTGAAGAAGCCGCGCGGCGCGCCGTTGAGCAAGCGTTAGGTGATAAAGCCAATATGGCGAACCGCATTCTCGAAGTGATGGAGCAACAGCACACCGCCGCGCATCAACTCGATAGTACGGCGTGGCACGAACTCGCCGATGCGCTGGGGTTTGATCCCGCGCTTCAGGCGCGCGTGGCTGCGGCGCTCGACGACGAAACCGCGCTGACCGAGGTTTTGACCGCCGCGCTCCGACCGATTCTGCCGCGCCTCTATCTTCAAGTGGATCAGCAAATTAACCTGATTCAAAGCGATGCGTGGATTGATGTGGAGATTGCGAATCGCGAACAGCATCTCAAAATCAAGATGTTGCTTTTGCAGGGCAAGATCAGCGAGGCGCAGTGGGACAATCGCAATCAACCGCCCGAAGGTATCTCGCTGGCGGCGTGGCGTTCGTTTCTCGATGAACATCGGCGCGTGCGTTACCAGCACATTATGCACGCGGCGAATCTCCGCAAGAGCATTGCGAACGATCGCAACTTTATCGCCTTTCTGCAAGCCTACCGCGAACGAGTCCGCACGGAACTGGCTCAGCCACATCACGTGGATTTCCGTGCGGGAGGACCGTTCAATCGCGACATCTCGCGCAAATATGGCAAGCCCTACGACACGATATTTATGCGGATGCTCACCTGGGCGCCTTCGGCGCAAGAGCAAGGTGCGTGGGAAATCTACATCCCCGGCAGCACACTCAAAGGTGCTTTTCGCAAACGTGCCTCGCAGGTGCTCAAGACCCTGTGGGGCGAGTCGCCCAAAACGACCCGCGTGCTCGACCAACTCTTTGGGACGCAAGGTGTGCGCGGCACGCTCTTCTTCTCCGACGCGTATCTGATGGACCCGCATAAACCCGAAGCGCGCTGGTGTTCGATGGACGGCGTGCGGATGGACCCGCATACTGCCCGTCCCATCGAAACGGCGAAACGCGATTACCTGTTTCCTTACGGCGATGAACTGGTGTTCCGTTTTCAGATAGACATCGCCGACTTGAACGAGAAAGACCTGGAAACGTACGCCGTGATGGCTCATCTGCTTCAGGATTTCCAGCGCGGCGATATTCCCATCGGTGGAGAAAAGACGAGCGGCTTTGGTTGGGTCGAAGGGCGCATTGTCCAGATTGATTGGCTGACTGCAACAGCGGATGGTTTGACCAAAAAACTGTTCGGCGATCAACCGCTGCGCGCCGAGGGAATGTGGCAGCGTTTGACGCTGACCGGCGATCAAGCCGCCAATGCGTTACAGTGGCTTGTACCGCTCACCGGTGCGAAACCACCGGCGCCCCAACCCCCGCGCGCGGCGGCGGGCTTTATCTCGCATCGCGCCTTTGGCGGCTATTCGGGCAAACTGATCGTTGAAGCCGAGGTCCTGTCGCCGCTGCACATCGCAGAAAGCGGTGAACCTTCGTTCAAAGCGCAACTGGACGGAGTCACTGTCAACGGCTGGGATTGCTTTGCGCTTGCTCCGGCAGAAGCCGCGCTACGTCCACAGCCCGGACTGTACGCTCTCCCCAGTCGGAGCATCAAAGGACTCTTGCGACATCTGTACACGATTGTCAGTAACTCTACCACACCGAGTTCCGACATCAGTCGCCTGAATCCGGTGGATTCACTCTTCGGCTGGGTGGGTCAGGGTCCCAATCAAGCGATTATGGGACGTCTGGCATTCGAGATGGGTGTCTTTGGCGATGCGCAACTCGCCTGGTTCAAGGTACCGTATCCCTATACCGGCTGGGTGTGGGATGGTAAGCAGTGGCTGCATCAGCCCGGGCATGCCGTGCCGATGCAACGCATTGCGAATCAGTGGCGCCTCTTCCTCCACGCGCCGCTTGCGCCCATCGTCAAGCGACTAGACGATTTTCAGCCCGATAGTGTTCAAGCCAGTTACATCCGCGCCATCTTGCCCGGCGCGCGCGCGCGTTTTAGCATTCGTTTCTGGAATCTGGAACAGGAAGAGTTGCAACGTTTGATCTGGTGTATTGCGCTAGAGCCGCATCTGGCGCATAAACTGGGCAAGCATCGCCATGTGGGGTTTGGCAGTGTACGCTTGCATATCCGGCCCGAAAGCGCGCTCTTCCGTCTGGATGAACGTTACGCCGGCGCGACCGAATCGCAGTGGCAACGTCCGCTGGTGGTCAAAGAGTGGTTCAATCCACTCGTCATTGCCCATTATTCCGAGTTGCAGAATGTGCTGAATGTACAAGCCCTGGGATTGGTTGCGCGCTAGTCGTACAGGGGCGGAACTCTTAGCCACCCTGCTCTATTTCGAAACACATAGCGACACCTCTGCCAGTCCAGTTGCCGAGGGGGATGTTCCAGGCAGTGTGTCCACTGTGCGCCTGGGACCTCCCCCTTCCGCGCTGGAGGGTCCCTGCTGGCGTTGTTGGGTGTATCCGCGCGAGGTGACGCTACCCGAAGCGCGCTATTGTTCCACCTGTCATACCATTGTGGAAGATGCTCTACGTCTGCGTGTGGTCACGCCACAGTGTGTCGTGGTCTGGGGCTGGGTCAATCAATTACCGCACGCGTTGCGCGCGCGCGTCCCCTTGCCCGACACCTATTTTGTCGCGCGCTATGTCCACGACGAGCAACACTTTTTGGTGCTGTTACGCCATCGCGATTTACAACCCTGGCTGCAGGAACTGGTCCTCTACCACGGGGACACGCTCAAAGGCTTGTTACAGATCTGCCCTACAACGGGTGGACGCGACACGCATATGGGAGAAGTGCTCTGTCGGATGGTGCACAACGAGGCGCGCTTTCCTGCCGATCGCCTGCGCATTCGCTTTTTTGCCGCGCCGCACTATGTCTTCGATCCGCAGGTGTACGATCGGATGGGCATCCTGACGTTCGACGTCGCCGAGTTTATGCGGATGCTGGATATGGCAGTGGTCTTTCGTTCCCTCCTCAAGCCCGACGAGCAAAAAATCCTGCGCGACCTGTTACACCAGTCCGATCCAAAAGCCGAATCCTTTTACTGGGGACGCTTTTTGGGTAGTCTTAGTAGTCAGGCGCGCGAGATGCTGAACGCGTGGAAGATTCGGCAATGGTCCAGGCCGCAAATAGACCTCCTCTACGAACTGACGGACTATGTGGGATTTTATCAAACCGATTAGCCTCATCCGCTACCTCATCGTCTGGCGTGTGAATGCCACGCTGGTTCAACTCCCGCGTTATCTCCCCTTTTCCTTATCCTATGTGCTGGGTACGCTCATTGCCGAGCGATTACCGCTGGCACAAAAACGCGAGTGGCGTCCGTGCCTCGAGGCTTTAGCCGAGATTACCCTGTCGGAAGGGTTACCCAGCAAGATGCCGGCAGATGTCGCCTGGCCCCTCACGTCCGTCATCTTTGCGTATCCCAACAAGCGCGCCTTTGGACAGGGCGAGGTGATCTTGTGGGAACTCAAACTGATTGGCGATAGCGCCGATCATTGCCAGTTTCTGGAACTGATTTTGCCGGCGATGGAACAAGCCGCGACAATGACCGATGCGCCGTGGTACTATCGCAATGGCGTGTGGGGACATTTTGACGTTGAGGCGATTTACGCCAGTCGCGGCGCGCGCTGGGAGCCCTTTGTCAGCGCCGGCAAACTCAATCTGGATTATCATCCCACGCCGCAACAATGGGCAGACGGGTTGACCTTTGCATTCAATTCCGAACATTCTTTTCGTCGGCTGACGTGGATCACCCCCTTTGAACTTGCCGCCACAGAGCAGGGCGTTGGTCTCACCGCGCGTCATTCACGCAACGCCGTGCCACTGTGGAGCGATCTGGTGGGCGCGCTGTTGGATCGAATGACGTTGTTTCTGCCGGGTAAACGCAACACGTCCGTGGATTGGTGGCTGGCTTTGCCGCCTGCGGAGCAAACGCGCCTGCGCGATGCGCTCGAACAAGCGGAGACGGCGACGCTCCAGCGGCACACGTTAGAAGCACCGCCGCGCGGTTTGCCCGGCCGCTGGATTGGCACGCAGGTCTTTAGCACCATTCCCGCGTCTCTCCTGCCGTATCTTGAACTTGCCGCGATTCTTCACCTCGGCAAAAACACGCATCTGGGTTGCGGCACGTTTCGATTGGATTTTTGACCTGTTTTTGACTCGCCCTCTACCCAAATCAGACGGGTCATCGCTATAGTCTAATCAGACCAAACTAGTCCCAATTGGGTAACGCAGAGTTTGCGCCGTGCTATTCCGCTGGGAGCAGGAGAGATAAGTGACGATGCTCAGTCGCCGTGCTGATTACGGTATGCGGGCAATGATGGATATTGCGGCGCGCGCGCCGGAGCGCGTGGTGGTCGCAGAGGTTGCCAGACGTCAGGCAATCCCGCCATCGTTTTTGGCGAAGATCATTCCCGCGCTGGCACGCGCGGGGCTGGTGCGCACCACGCTGGGTGCGGGCGGGGGCATCACCCTCGCGCGTCCCCCCGAAGAAATCTCTCTCCTGCACATTATCGAAGCGATTGATGGTCCCTTTGCGCTCAATCTGTGTTCGATTGACCCGAAACAGTGCCAGCACTATTCAACCTGTTCGGCGTGTGAGGTGTGGGGCAAAGCCCAGGCTCAACTCAATCGCACTCTGGCACGCACGCGCCTGACTGATCTGGTCAAGCGCAGTTCCTCCGATTAGCCGGTCTTTTGTGCATCTTTGAATGTGCCCTTGCTGAGGTTAGTCACGTGATCAATAATTTTTCTGCCTCGTTCAATCGTTCGTCCGATGTGGCGACGGTGATGGTGCTGGGTGGTGGTATCGCCGGAATGCGCGCCGCCATTGACCTCGCCGAAGCCGGCATCCGCGTCGTTCTTGTCGAATCATCGTACGGTCTCGGCGGGCGAGTCGCGCAGTTGGGGTTTATGTTCCCCACGCACGATTGCGTGTTATGTCGCGGCACCTCCGATCACGGCTATGGCTGTACGCGTCCCACCATTTCGCCAGCCTTTCTCGATTTCAATCTACACCCGAACATCGAAATCTGGACGGGCACTCAAGTTCTCGATGCTTCTGGAGAGGCGGGCGATTATACCGTGCATCTGCGCCAATTCCCGCGCTATGTGGACGCGCAACGGTGCACTAATTGTGGTCGCTGCGCCGAGGTGTGTCCCGTGGAGAAACCGCGCGGATTTGAAGCGCGTCTCACTATGCGCCGCGCCGCATACAAAATCGCGCCGCGCGCCATCCCCAATTCCTACATCATTGATTACGGTCCCTACTGCGACGATTGTCATCGCTGCGAACAAGTGTGTCCCACGCGCGCCATCAATCTCAAAGAAACCTATCACGATGCAGAGATTCACGTGGACGCTATCATCCTTGCGGTGGGACATCAATTGTATGATCCGCGCTTGAGCGAAGAATTTGGCTATGGTCGCTTTGCCAATGTGATTACAAGTATGGAGTACGAACGACTCGCCAGTCGTTCGGGTCCCACCGAAGGGATGATCACGCGTCCCTCCGATGGCGCGCTACCCAAACGAATCGCGTGGCTCCAGTGCATCGGCTCGCGTGATCAAACGCATCCGTACTGTTCTTCGATTTGTTGTATGTACGCGACCAAAGAGGCAATGCTTGCCAGACAGCGCATCCCCGGCGCCGAGTGCTATATCTTTTCGATGGATGAACGCGCGTTCAACAAAGAGTATGGCGCGTATCTCAAGCAAGCGCGCGAACAGTATCACATCGAGTACATCCACAGCCGTATTTCGATGTTGAAGGAAGATCCACAAACGCGCGGTCTGGTGGCGGACTATGTGACGCCCGATGGCATCCGCAAGCGCGATACATTCGATCTGGTGGTGCTGGCGGTGGGAATGGAGCCGCCTGCCCAGGCCACAGCAATTGCCAGGCGTTTGGGAATTGCGCTCAACGCGTACGGCTTTTGCGAAACCGACAAGTTCTCGCCCTTGCAGACGAGCAAGCCCGGCGTCTTTGTGTGCGGCGCGTTCCAATCGCCCAAAGAGATTGCGGAAAGCATCATTGACGCGAGTGGCGCCGCCGCCGAAGTGATGCGCTTGCTTTCGACCAAGATCAGTCGCGCGCCGAGTAGCCGCGAGTATCCTTTCATCGCGCGCCGCGACGAGTTTCCTCCCGAACGCGATGTGTCGGCGGATGCGGCGCGCGTAGGCGTGTTTGTGTGTTCGTGCGGCGATGCTATCTCCCAGGTGGTCAATACGGATGCGCTAATCGCTTACGCTGAAAAATTACCCGACGTGACCTACGTCGAGCAAGCCTCCTACTTGTGTCTTCCAGAGGGGCAGGCGCGCATTCGGCATGCCATTGAAGAGCATGGCATCAATCGGGTTGTTATCGCCGCGTGTTCGCATCGTACGCACGAATCGTTGTTCCAGCGCGTGGTTCGTCAGGCGCGTTTGAACGCGAATCTGTTGGAGATGGCGAACATTCGCGAAGGGTGCGCCTGGGCGCATCGGAGCGACCCGACCGGCGCAACCCGCAAGGCGCAAGAACTGGTGCGCGTGGCAACCGCGCGCGCGGTGAAACTCGCGCCGGTGTACAAGACCGGCATCAAACCGATTCCACGCACGCTGGTCATTGGCGGTGGAGTGACGGGAATGACCGCTGCGCTCGCCGTCGCTGATGCGGGCTATGAAGTAGTGCTGGTCGAGCGCGAAGAGAACCTGGGTGGCAATTTGCACAACATTCATTTCACGGCGGAAGGCGGCAATCCCCAGCGTTTGTTGCGCGATCTAGTGAATCGTGTGGTGGGTCACGATCGGATTCGCGTGTTCACGCGTACACAGGTTGTCGAACATCGTGGGCACGTGGGCGCGTTCCGCGCCGTGCTGGAAACTCAGGTCAAGAGTGCTGCCCAACCCGTGCGTTCGATCATCGAACATGGCACGACGATTGTAGCGACCGGCGGTCAAGAATATCGGGGCCACGTGTATCTGCTGGGACAAGACCCGCGCATCGTCTCGCAACAGCAATTGGAAGAACTGCTGGTTCACGCGCCCGAAAAAGTTGCCGCGCTCAAGCGGGTGATCTTTATCCAGTGCGTCCGCGAACCCGGACGCCCCGATTATTGCTCGCGCGTGTGCTGCACCAATACGATGAAGAACGCGACGCGTATCAAGATGCTAAACCCGCATTGCGAAATCATCGTGCTTTACAAAGACATTATCACCTACGGCTTTCGCGAGCAGTACTACACCGAAGCGCGCCGGCGTGGGGTGTTGTTCATTCGCTACACCGATGAAAATTCACCGCGCGTCGCGTTGCGCGATGAACGCGGACAGATGCTCGAATGGGGCGAGTTGCCACCAGGCGATACTACGTTCACATCGTTGCAGGTGCAGGTGCAAGAGCCGACCTTGAAAGAAGAACTGACGCTGCGACCCGATTTGCTGGTGGTCAGCGCGCAGATCATACCCTCGGCAGGCACGGAGAAACTCGCCGAAATTTTGCATGTCCCTCTGTCGTCCGAAGGATTCTTTATGGAAGCGCATTTGAAGATGCGTCCGATGGACTTTATGGAGGAGGGCATCTTTATCGCAGGGATGGCGCATTATCCCAAGTTCATCGAAGAATCCATCGCCCACGCGCTGGCTGCCGCAGGACGCGCCATTACGATTTTGTCCCAGGACCCGTTGTACATCGGTGGGGTGGTGGCGCAGGTGGATCAATCCAGATGCGTCGGTTGCTTGACCTGCACGCGCACTTGTCCGTTCCTCATTCCGCAAATTGATTCGAGCGTATTCGGCAATGGTGGTATCAAAGGCGCGGCGTGGATTGACCCGGCCAAGTGTCAGGGGTGCGGTACCTGCACCGGCGAATGTCCTGCCACCGCAATTCAACTAGTGAATTATCGCGATGAACAAATTATGCTACGCGAGGTCGCGGGCTTGGGCGCGTGGGCAGTAGCATAGTTGGTTTAAGTTTCAGGTTTCAGGTCGTTCTTAAAGCTGAAACCTGCAACTTGCAACCTCAAACCTGAAACCTGCAACTCTGGAACCGAGAATGAGTAACAACGGCTTTGAACCACAAATTACTGCCTTTGGGTGTATTTTCTGCGGTTATATGGCGGCAGATACCGCCGGCACACTCGGTTGGGAATATCCTGCCAATGTCAAGTACGTTAAATTGCCCTGCACCGGCAAGATGGACGTGCGTTACATTCTTGCCGCGTTCGAGCAAGGTGCGGATGGGGTCTATGTGGTCGCGTGTCCCATCGGCAATTGTCATCACGTTCGGGGCAACGAGCGCGGCAAGAAACGCGTCGAGCGCGCCAAGAAAATTCTGGACGAAATCGGTATTGGTGGCGAGCGTCTCGAAATGTTCTTTGTGAGTGGTGGACAGGGCAAGACGTTCGCCAATGCTGCCGAGATGATGGTCGAGCGTATCAAAAAGTTGGGACCCAGTCCGATCAAACGTAAAGCGTGAATAGAACACGCATCAGGTCACGCGTTATATACTCAGCACGGGCACAAACGTAATTACTCAGCCGCGCCATCCATCGCGAAAAGCCCCATCCTCCCTTGCCCCTCCTCACGCCGCAGAGCGGTGTGGGGAGGGAGAATCAAGGGAGGGGGAGTGGGCGGGCGGCGAAGCCGCCCGCGCACTCCCCCGCTCCCATCTCCCC
>DAOTYB010000157.1:0-2429 GCA_034435315.1 Anaerolineae bacterium
GAATAGGGGTGTGGGCGGGCGGCGAAGCCGCCCGCCCACACCCCTCCTCCCATCTCCCCTGCTCTCCCCGCTTTGCGGGGAGAGCAGGGGGCAGGGGGATGAGAGGGGTTATTCCGCAAGAGGCGAAAGATTTTTTGCCCGTACAACGATGGCGAAACAACGAGCATCGTAACCTTCCGATGGCGGAAAAGACTTTTGCACACCTACTTAGTTTGTCGAGTTTTCCCGATGGGTGTAACTTTGTCATCTATGTCCATTCTGGCTTGCCCCAATCACTTTGCAAACGCTTGTACGCTTGCCACATCGCCGATGCTGATCGCATGCACGCTGGAATTGATGCGCCGAATCAAGCCCGCGAGCACATCCTTGGGACCAATTTCGATAAACTGTGTGACGCCCTGTGCGATGATGTACTCGATGCTTTTGATCCACTGCACCGAGTGGGTTAACTGGGTAACGAGTTCGTGACGGATTTCGTCAACGCTGGTGAGCGGTTGTGCGGTAACGTTGGAGACGACCGGAATTTTGGGCGCGCGCAGGGGCGTGGCGTTGACCGCCTGAGCAAATTCGCGCGCTGCCTCTTGCATCAGACGCGAGTGGGACGCGATGCTAACGGCAAGGACAATAGCGCGCTTGGCACCGCGCGCTTTTGCCAGTTCGACCGCGCGCTGGAGTGCCTCTTTCTCACCCGAAAGAACGATTTGACCCGGCGCGTTGTAGTTGGCGATCTGGACGCCGGTCTCGGCGCAGATACTTTCGAGCGCGGCGGTCTCCATACCGAGGATTGCCGCCATCGCACCGGGGGTCTGTTCGCCAGCGCGTTTCATCACGCGTCCGCGTTCGCGCACCAATTTGAGTGCGTCGATAAAATCCAACGCCTCGGCGGCAACGAGCGCGCTGTACTCGCCCAGCGAATGCCCGGCCACCAGAGCGGGCACCTGTGCGGGCTGGAGCGTCTGGAGCACGCGCAGCCCGGCGATGCTATGCGTCAAAATAGCGGGTTGCGCGTTGAGGGTGTCTGTGAGTTCGCTTTCGGGTCCGTGAGAGCACAATGCCGACAGGGCAAAACCCAGTGTAGCGTCGGCTTGTTCGAACGTGGCGCGCGCTGGTGGGTAGGTGGCGACAAGGTCCTGTGCCATTCCCACGTACTGCGAACCCTGGCCGGGAAACACAAAGGCGGTCAGCGTCATAGCGGAAGGTTTCCTCTAGCAAAATCAGGTCTGGCAGAGCATGCCCGCGCGCACGTTGCCAGACCTTGCACAATCAAGGTGTGCTGCCGACGAGATTACTTTTTGCGTGCCTTTTTGGGTTTGACGACAAAGACCTCTTCGCCGACATAGTGTCCACAGTGCGGACAGACATGATGCGGCAAGCGCATCTTGTGGCAGTTCGGACAGGCGGTCAGATTGGGAGCAGCGAGAGCCAGATGACTTCGCCGACGATCACGCCGCCCTTTGGATAATTTTCGTTTGGGTAGTGGGGGCATAAGCGATTTGAATAATCCTTTCTCTAGAGTTCATCCTGGTCTAACAAGGCTTTGAGTTTTTCCAGCCGCGGATCCACCGTCACCGTGCGACAATTACAAGCACCTTCGTTCCAATTTTGTCCACAGACAGGACATAGCCCTGCACAGCGCGACCGACACAGAGGGCGCAAAGGGATTGCCAGCAAAAGGTTTTGACGGATCACTTCAGCCAGATCAATTTCGTGGTGAAGATCAATCTGTGTGGCCACTTCGTCGTCCGGCGGCAAAGGCAAAGCCGCGCCGGTGTAAATGTCAATCGTGGGACGGAATTCTTCCTCCAGCGTAAATTCCAGTGGCAAGGCAAACGGTGTCAAGCATCGTACACAAGTCAATTCCAGCGAAAGGTGTAGCGTACCAAACACCAGAATACCATTGGCAGAGCGAATGAACTGAACATCGCCATTCAGACGCGTCAACGGGATGATGTCGGGGTCAAGATGGCGGATGTCCTCATACAGGGTATATTGTCGCATTTGCCCACTGGATGCTTTTAACAATTGGGCAACGTTATAACGCATAAGAACCTCATCAGGATCAGGGAAACGCGCAACATTATAATCGAGTCCGCGAATGTGTCAAGGAGTGGCGGCAGATTTCCAGGGCGTGTGCAAAGTCAGCCCACTTGTCATTGCGAGCCGCGCAGCGGCGAAGCAATCTCCAAACCGCAATAGGGGATTGCTTCGTCGCAAAGACCGCTCCTCGCAATGACAAGTGGGGACGCGGCTTTGTCAAGCGACTTTGCACATGCCCTGGCAGATTTCATAACGAGTGCAGAGATGCTTTAACTCCCGCTCATATGGGTTTAGGGGTGAAACAGCCCAAGAGTCGTCGTAAGTAGTCCAACGTGACCTCTTTGAGATTGTATGCCCACTCAAAGATCGCTACGTAGTGCGCCAGGTATTTC
>DAOTYB010000158.1:0-6436 GCA_034435315.1 Anaerolineae bacterium
GCGACAATCCAAGTAAACATGGCTCCCTCCGTAGGAATGATATTTTGCCCTTCCCACTATAGCAGAAATTCCGTGTGGGTTCAAATTACGTTTAGTACTTGCCAAAGTCCAGTAATGAATAGCCCCATCCCCTGCTCCTGCCTGAACGAAAAAAAATCTTTCGCCAACAGATAGAAGTCAAAGGATGGGGCTAGTCCCTATCCGTCACCGCGCCGCTACGCACAACGGCGCATCTCTCCAATCCACAATCTCTAATCTCTAATCTTTACTTTACCGCATGACACGCAACCCAGTGATCGCCGCCTACATCGCGAAAGACCGGATCTTGCACTTTACATACGTCCATCACAATCGGGCAACGCGTGTGAAAGCGACAGCCCGGGGGTGGACGCAACGGCGATGGTACATCGCCCACCAGAATAATCCGTTCACGTTTTTCTTCGACAACGGGATCAGGAATCGGCACAGCGGAGAGGAGGGCTTTGGTGTACGGATGTAGCGGATTTTCGTACAGGGAGGTGCGATCGGTCAGTTCGACAATCTTGCCCAGATACATCACCGCAACGCGATCCGAAATGTGCCGCACCACCGAGAGATCGTGCGCGATGAAGAGATAGGTAAGGTGGAATTTCGCCTGCAACTCTTCGAGCAGATTGATGATTTGTGCTTGAATCGAGACATCGAGCGCGCTGATGGGTTCATCGCAGACGATAAAATCGGGATTGACGGCAAGTGCGCGCGCCACGCCGATACGCTGACGCTGACCGCCCGAAAATTCGTGGGGATAGCGATTGACAAAGTACGGATTCAGCCCAACGATTTGCAACAATTCCTGCACGCGTTCTTTTTTCTCTTTACCTTTGGCGATATTGTGTACTTCGAGCGGCTCGCCGATAATATCGCCCACGGTCATACGCGGATTCAAAGAAGCGTACGGGTCCTGGAAAATCATTTGCATATGGCGACGCATCTTGCGCAGTTCTTCACCCTGCAACTTGCAGAGATTCTTGCCCTGAAAGATCACCTCACCAGCGGTGGGGCGATACAACTGCAAAATGGCGCGGCCGGTGGTGGACTTGCCACATCCCGATTCGCCCACCAGGCCTAACGTCTCACCCTTGCGAATTTCAAAGTCCAGTCCATCCACGGCTTTGACATCCGCAACTTTGCGTTGAAGAATGATGCCTTGCATGACGGGAAAATACTTTTTTAGACCCTTGACCTGAACAAGCGGTTGTGTGGTATCAGCCATCTGGCAAACTCCTTATGAAACTTAACACTGGACTCATTGCAGACGTTGCTTGCGCACATCCTGCCAATTCCAACACGCTACCCAGTGTCGGAGCGTGGCGAGTTCGAGTGGCGGATTTTCCTCGGCGCACTTGTCGGTGCGATAACGACAACGTTCGTAGAAGGGACATCCCTTAGGCAGCGCGATCAAATCAGGCGGTAGCCCTTCGATGGGGGTCAGTTTGGCTTTGAGCGCTGCATCCAGACGCGGAATCGAACCGAGCAAACCCAGCGTGTACGGATGGAGCGGGTTGCCAAAAATCTCTTTCGTCGTCGCGGACTCGATCACAAAACCGGCATACATCACATTGATCCGATCGGCGAGTCCGGCGATGACCCCGAGATCGTGGGTAATCCAGACAATCGCCATCCCCAGTTCGCGCTTGAGGCGTTTGACAATGTCAATGATTTGCGCCTGAATCGTCACATCGAGCGCGGTGGTCGGTTCGTCCGCAATCAAGAGTTGCGGCGAGCACGAGAGTGCCATCGCGATCATCACGCGCTGGCGCATTCCGCCTGAGAATTGATGCGGATAATCATCCACGCGTCGCTCGGCTTCGGGAATGCCGACCATCTTTAACAATTCAATCGTCCGCTTGCGCGCCTGTGGTTTCGTCATTCCCAGGTGCAATTCCAATGCCTCGGAGACCTGCGTGTTGATGGTGAGCACCGGGTTGAGCGAAGTCATTGGATCTTGAAAGACCATCGCGATCTTGTTGCCGCGCACCGAACGGATCTCTTCATCATCCACTTGCAGCAGATCACGCCCTTGAAACATCACCTGACCGCTGACAATTTTCCCCGGCGGCATCGGAATCAAGCGCATCACCGAGAGCATCGAAACCGATTTGCCGCATCCCGATTCCCCGACCAAGCCCAACGTTTCGCCTTCGTCCACGTGAAACGAAACGCCATTCACCGCATGCACCACACCATCCTGCGTGTGAAACTCGGTCCGCAAATTCTTCACTTCGAGTAATGTTCCCATTCAGCCTCCCTATATTGATTGCAGATTTGGCTTCGCTGGCATCTTTGTTGGACCCTACTTTTCAATCTCTGGATTCAACGCCTCGTTCAAGCCATCGCCAAAAAAGTTAAACGCAAAGACCACTGTCGCCAGCACCAGTCCGGGAATGAACACGAGCCAGATCATTTGAGGGAACTGGCGCCAATAGCGTCCAGCGTTCTCGGCGATAATGTTGCCCCAACTGGGCGCTGGAGGTTGCAAACCGATTCCCAGAAAACTCAAGTAACCTTCGGATAGCGCGATGTCTCCCAGACTCATAGACATCGCGACGATAATCGGCGTCAGCGCGTTCGGCAGGATATGACGTGTGATGATGCGTCGGGTGGGTACTCCCAGCGCGCGTGCCGCGAGGACATACTCGCGTTGTTTGATGGAGAGCACCTGCGCGCGCACGAGGCGCGCGAGTCCTGCCCAGCCCACCACGCCAAGAGCAAGAATCACCACAGCGTAATCCAGATAACCACTGTTTGCCAACTCGCTCAAGCCGGAGGCGCGCGCCCAGTTCGTCACACCCGGTTTGATCGTTGCCGAGATGAAGAACACAAAGAGCAGACCGGGAAAGGCAAACAGAATATCCGCCAGACGCATTATAAGCGTATCTACCCAACCCTCCAAATAGCCCGCCAGCGCGCCCAGAGGGACACCGATGGTCAGACTGACCAATGTGACCATCACGATAACAAACACCGCCGAGCGCGCGCCCCACACGATGCGGCTGAACATATCGCGGCCCAATCCGTCCGTGCCAAACCAATGCGCCGCGCTCGGTGGCTTTTCGATGTAATCGAGTTTTTGAGCGTCGTAGGCATACGGCGCAATCCACGGCGCAAAGATGGCGGCAATCACCATCAGAAAGATGACCAGTGCACCGAGGACCGCCGGGGGATTGGCTAAAAAGCGGCGCACGAGGCGTACGCGCGATGAGGAACGTAACCGCGTGCGAGTCGTCATGTCGCTTTCCGAATGCGCGGGTCGAGTACGCCATACAGAATATCCACCAACAAATTCGATAGAACGTACGCGACCGCAATCAACAAGACGAGTGCCATCGTGATATAGTAATCGCGCGACAAGAGCGCGTCGAATGCAAGTTGCCCGACGCCGGGAATGCCAAACCAATTCTCCACCAAGAACGACCCGGCGACCAGACCGCCCAGCATCAAGCCCAGAATCGTCGCGATGGGGATCAGCGCGTTGCGCATCGCATGCCGCACAATCACCACGCGCTCGCGTAAACCCTTGGCGCGCGCGGTGCGAATGTAATCTGCACTGAGCACCTCGATCATTCCCGCGCGCATCTGCCGCGTCATCACCGCGATAATCCCCAGTGACTCGATAAACGCGGGCAAGATTACTTTGGCGCTAAATATCCCTTCCCAGTAACCTTGTACCATCGGCAAGAGGGGACCAATCGAAAATTTCAGATTGAGCGCGGTCAAGATAATCTCGTGGCGTCGCGAGAAAATGAACGTCAAGACCGGGTTGAGGAAGATAATCGGGAGCGAAATGCCGGCAATGACGAGCGCGCGAATGACGAGATCAATCCACGTACCCCGCTTGAGTCCCGCCAGCAAGCCTAACGGCACACCGATACCCACGCCCATCACAATCGCCACGAGATTCAGTTGAATGGTCACCGGCAATGCCTCCGCGATGAGCACGCCCACCGGTTGATCGCGATACTTGACGAGCGAGTAACCAAAATTGCCCTGCAAGGCATTCACCACATAGTTGAGATACTGGATGTGAAACGGTTGATCAAAACCATACTCGCGACGCAAGCGCTCGATCGTTTCTGGGCTGGCGCGCAAACCGAGCAACACCTGAATCGGGTCGCCGGGACCATACACCCCAAGCGCAAACGTAATCAGGGAGACAAAAAAGAGGAGAATCGGCAACCAGAGTAAGCGTCGTAGAATGTAGGTGGCCATAGTCAAGGAGTGAAACGTGAAGCGTCACGCGCGACACGCGTCACGTTTCACGTTTCATGCTTCATCCACTTTACCTCTCGATGGCAACGTACTTGAGGCGCGGGATGATGATGGGCGGATAGATCATCCCTTTGACATACGGCTTGGTGAGCCAGAACTCGCGCGAGTGAGAAAGAGGAATCACCGGCGCATCATCCAGAATCATCTGCTCCACCTGACGATACAATGCAAAGCGCACATCGTTGTTGCTTTCTACAGCCGCTTGATCGAGCAATTTGTCCACCGCAGGATTGCGATAACCCGACCAGTTTTGCGTACTCGTCGAGCGGAACAAAATGTCCAAAAAGTTTTGTGGATCCACATAGTCCGCTTGCCAGCCCACATCGAACATCTGATAGGGATTGGTGGCGGGATCATCAATCGTGTTGAAGAAACTCGCGCTATCGGTTTGTTGAATGGAAACACGCACGCCAAGATTCTCCCGCAACATTCCCACCAGGACCTGAACACTCTGTGCCGCTGACCCTCCCGCGCCGATCGTCGTCCAGGTGATGTCGGGTAATTTGCCGGCGTATTTCGATTCTGCCAGCAGTTGTTTGGCTTTGACAGGATCATACCTGATAGGATTGTCTGGCCTGGCATAGCCCGGCATTCCTGGCGGTAGAATCGTCTCCGCCAACAGAGGCATATTGCGATACACCACCTCGACCACCCGTTTGCGATCCATCGCGTAAGCAAACGCCAGGCGCACTTTTGGATCATCAAACGGTGGTTTACGTGTGTTGAACACAATAAAGCCGGTCGTCAGGGTGGGACCGACATACAATTGTTTGTTCAGCGGACTGTTGGGATCGCTCACGCGATCAATGTCCACCATCGTGACATACACCGATTCGAGGTCGCCGTTTTCGTACATCGTCATTGCCGAGCCACCGCCGAGGATGAAATGCACTTCATCCACTTTGGGTTTGATTTCGCCGTAATAGTGTTCGTTCTTCGCCAGGATGATGCGCTGGGCGCGCACATACTCTTTGAGTTTGAACGGGCCTGTGCCATTCGGTTTATCCGTCCACGTGCGTCCACCACGTTCGACGTTGTTCTTGTCCACGACGTACGCGGCGGGAAAAGTCAACTTGGCAAGAAAGTACGACTTGGGCGCGTCAATTGTGATTCGGAGCGTGTAATCGTCCAGCACTTGCACGCCACTCACTTCGGCGGCTTGGCGATTCAGTTTTTCTTTCACCCCGACAATGTCGCCCAGATAATTTTCCGCCGTCGGCGAACGAGTAGCGGGGCTTGCCGCGCGCTCGATCGAGTACTTGAAATCTTGCGCCGTGACGGGACGACCGTCGTGGAACTTGACCTCTTTGCGGAGATAGAACGTGTAGGTCTTGCGATCCTCACTCACCTCCCAGCGTTCGGCAATATCGGGCACGACCTTGAGGTTTTGGTCAAGCGTCACCAGGCCGCTGAAAATTTCTGCAACGAATTCGCCGGCGGTCACATCAATCACCTGCGCGGGATCGAGTGTGCGCGGGTCGCTGATGCCGGGCAAGCGCAGAATCGTCTTGGCACCGGTAGCGGGTGCGCGAATCGTAGGGGTGGCGCGAAGGGATGTAGCAGGTTGTGTGCCGGGCGTGCTCGATAATGGTGGCACAGGTTGCACCACCGGACTGGCTTGCGTCAGCAAGTAAACAAAGCCCAGACCGACCGCCACGGCACCACAGAGCGCGACCAGCAAAATGACAATGATGCCTATTAACCAGCGATTGCCGTTTTCGTTCTTTGTATGTGTACCTGACATTTCTTTACCTCCCGAATAGCGAGCGGCAGAGAAACAATCTTTCTGCCCCTCTAGACACTCTCTCAAATTTCACAGTTGCATCGTGCATTCAGCACGCGCACAAACTTTTGTTGTAACCGTTCAGCCCTATCTGTCTGTCACTGCGAGCGGTTTTTGTAATCTCCAACCTGCCTGCCAGAGATCATCGTGCGGAGATCGCTTCGGCTTCGCTCTGCCCACAGTTCGAACGCGTACTTCGGAACAACCCCTCTCATCCCGCTGCCCCCTGCTCTCCCCGCTTTGGGGGAGAGCAGGGGGAGATGGAGGGAAGGGTGTGGGCGGGCGGCTTTGCCGCCCGCCCACACCCCTATTCCCTCCCTTGTTTCCCCCTCCCCACGCCGCTCT
>DAOTYB010000159.1:0-5793 GCA_034435315.1 Anaerolineae bacterium
TTTCTGAGTAGCGATTTCTGCGAAGCAATCCCCAACGTTGCCCACCGCAGATCGTAACGCGGAGATTGCTTCGCCGCAAAAAACGCTCCTCGCAATGGCACCTGAACGGTTACAAGGTTCTAGTGCAGAAACAACCTCTTGAACCTGAAACCTGAAACTTAAACCTGCATTGGAGGTAGTCATTTTGAACACGTTGATACCCACGCGGTTGGCGTTGACGCTGGTGATGCTCCTCGCCGCCGCGTTTCTCTTGACAGCGTGTGGTATGCCAGCGACCGGCTGGGCGGGTGCACGCGTGGTAGATAATGTGTTGTACACAGGTACGACGGCGGGTAAAGTGATGGCACTCGATGCCTCCACCGGCGCGCTCAAGTGGCAATTCCCCGCGCAACCCGCACCAGCAGTGTACGCCACCCCGGCGCTGGCAAACGGTCTGGTGTACGTGGGGATGTTCGATCACAAGTTCTACGCGCTCGATGCCGCGACCGGCGCCAAAAAATGGGAATTCGATGCCACCGCGCCGATTGTGTCGAGTGCGGTGGTGGGCGAAAACGGTCTGGTCTATTTCGGCACGAACGGTAAACGCATCTACGCGCTCGATGCGCTGACCGGCGCAAAGAAATGGGAATTCGAAACGCAGGGCGAAGTGTGGGCAGACCTGACACTGACACAAGGTGTACTCTATGCCGCTTCGCTCGATCATCACGTCTACGCGCTTGATGCCGCCACCGGCGCGCGCAAGTGGGATTTCAACGCCGGCGGCATCGTCGTCACCAAGCCGGCGGTCGCTGAGGGCCTAGTGTATGTTGCAGGACTCGCCCGCGTGTACGCGCTCGATGCGACGAACGGCACAAAGAAATGGGAATTTACCGCCCCCAACTGGGTCTGGACCAACCCCACCGTTGTGGAGGGGGTGGTGTACATCGGCACGCTGGCGGGACACGTGTACGCGCTCGACGCGCTGACCGGCAAGGAAAAATGGAACACGCCGTTCAAAGCCGGCAACGCGGTCCGCTCGGCGATCGTGGTGGAAGGAGACACAGCGTACTTTGGCTCGGACGATCGCCGTGTCTACGCGATTGATGCTGCCACAGGACGCGGCAAATGGTCACGCTTGACAAACGGGCGCATCCTTTCATCGCCAGCGCTCGCGCGCGGTATGGTCTATGTCTCCTCGTACGACCATCTGTTGTACGCGCTGGATGCCGCCACCGGCACCGTGCGCTGGTCAATCGAAGTCACAAGCGGCAAACCGGCAACACCGAGTGTCAAGTGATTGGTGATTGGAGATTAGAGATCAGGGATTAGAGATTGGAGATCGGAGATTGGAGAAAAACAATCTCTAATCTCCAATCTCTAAAAAAACGGAGTACGCTATGGATTTTCTCACCCCTCTCTGGAATATGCTCATCGTTGATCCAATGGTCAATATCCTCTTGTGGATCTACACGATGTTGAATCAAGTTTCGATACCCGGGGCTTATGGTATCGCCATCATCATTTTTACATTGATGGTACGTGCTGTCACACTCCCGTTTTACAGTCAGCAGCAAAAGGCAATGAAAAAGCAACAGGCATTGATGCAAAGCGATGAGTGGAAAGCGATTCAGAAAAAGTATGCCAAAGATCGCGAGCGGCTGGCACAGGAACAAATGAAAATGTATCAAAAAGCGGGAGTGAATCCCCTGGGAGGATGTTTACCCGCGCTGATTCCCTGGCCCATTATGATTGGTCTGTATCAATCCATTATGACCGTAATGGGCGCGCAACCGGAACAACTGATGGAACTGTCCAAGCATCTGTACGCGTTTCTGCCCGCGCTGGCGGCGGCGATTCCTGTGCAAAGCGATTTTCTGGGGATGAATCTGGCGCGCACACCAGAAGGTATCGGTTACATCATCCCTGTGCTGGTGCTCGTGAGCACGTGGGTGCAACAAAAGATGATGGTGATGCCAACAACCGATCCTCAGGCAGCGCAGATGAATCAATCGATGATGATTATGATGCCGCTCTTCATCGGTTACATCTCGCTGTCGTTCCCAGTGGGCTTGTCGTTGTACTGGATTGTGTTCAACATCGTGGGCATCGTGCAACAGTATTTCACGACCGGCTGGGGGAATTTGTTCGAGGGTACGCCCTGGGCAGACAGGGCAAAAAAGAGTGCCAAAAAATAAACGCGTGTCGTACAGGACCAGTGATGTCGCAAGTGAATGAATTTTCGGGCAAGACAGTCGAAGAAGCCATTGCCAGGGGCCTTGCCGCGCTGAATGCGACGCGCGAGCAGGTGCACATCGAAATCGTGCGCGAGGGCTCGCGCGGGATTCTGGGTTGGGGAGGTGAGCCTGCCTGTGTGCGTTTGACGCGCCTGACGCCGCCACCACCCGCGCCGACGCCAACAGACGCACAAAGTACAGCCCGCGAGTTGCTCGAGGGACTGTTGCGCCGAATGGGTATTCGCGCACGAGTGGAGGTGTTGCCACCTCCCGAATCCGAAGACCCCGACGCGTTCACGCTCAACATCGTCGGGAACGATCTGGGGATTTTGATTGGACGGCGCGGTGAGACCTTGCGCGATTTGCAATATCTGCTGCGGATGATGCTGGCGACCAAACATCCCACCGCCAAAGTGGTGGTGGATGTGGAAGGCTATCGAGTGCGCCGCGAGCGCGCGCTGCGCGAACTCGCGCGGCGAATGGCCGAACGCGTCGCCGCCAGTCGCCAGCCGATTACGCTCGAAGCCATGCCACCCAACGAACGCCGCATCATCCATTTGACCCTGCGCGATCATCCAACCGTGACGACTCACAGCATCGGTGAGGGTGAGCATCGGCGCGTGATGATTCTACACAAATGATGATTGATTTTCTCATCATCGGGCACATTGTTCAAGACGTTGCGCCGGGCGGTTTTATCGTCGGTGGCACCGCCACGTATATGGGGACAACGGTGCGCAATCTGGGACGACGGACGGGCATCGTGACCCGCCTCGCCCCAGATTTTGTCATTCCTGATGTGTTGCACGATATTGCAATTCATCGCGTTGCTTCGACACAGACCACCACATTTCACAACATCTATCAGGATGGACGCCGAACGCAATTCCTGCTCGCGCGCGCGGATGATATTCAACCCGATGATGTGCCGCTGGAATGGCGCGCCGCGCCGATTGTGCATCTGGGTCCGCTCGCGCGCGAAGTGGACGCGCGCTTTGCCACACTCTTTCCCCACGCGCTCGTCGGCGTGACGCCGCAGGGATGGCTGCGCGCCTGGGACGCGACGCAACGTGTTCGCCCGCGCGCGTGGGAAGAGGCGCGCGACATTTTGCCCCACGTGGACGTCCTCGTGCTCAGCGAAGAAGACCTGAACGGCAATTGTGCCCTGATGGAGGAATACGCCGCGCTGACGCGCATCGCCGTGATGACGCAGGGCGCCAACGGCTGCGTGGTCTTTACTGAGGGACAGTCCAGACACGTGCCGGGTTTTCCCACGCGCGAAGTGGACCCCACCGGCGCGGGCGACGTGTTCGCCGGCGCGTTTCTGGTGCGCCTGTCCGAAACCAACGATCCACTCGAAGCCGCGCGCTTTGCGAATGCCACCGCATCGTTCTGCGTCGAAGGTCCCGGCGTGACAACGATTCCCACGCGCGCGCAGGTGGAAGAACGTCTGGCGCGCCCGCGCATCTTTTGAAGATGACGACGATTTACACCTTTGCCAATCAAAAAGGGGGCGTCGGCAAAACGACGAGCGCCATCAACATCGCCGCGTATCTCGCCGCACGCGAAAAACGCGTGCTCCTTGTGGACATTGATCCACAAGCCAACGCCACTTCCTCGCTCGGCGTGGACAAGACCGCGCCTGCGTTTTCGATTTACAACGCCCTCATTGATCAGGTGGCGTTAGACCAGATCATTATGCTCACCAAACGCCTGCACCTCGACCTCGTGCCATCGTCGCCCGCACTCGCCGGCGCGGAGGTGGAACTGGTGTCGGTGCCGAATCGCGAACGCGTGCTCGCGAATCTTCTCGTCTCCGTCGCCCCGCGTTACGATTACGTGTTCATTGATTCGCCCCCGTCGCTGGGTTTGCTCACCGTGAACGCGCTGGTCGCGGCGGATGCGGTCATCATCCCGATTCAGTGCGAATATCTGGCACTCGAAGGGTTATCGCAACTGTTGCAGACGATTCAACTGGTCCAGCAACATCTGAACCCACGCCTCCGCATCGCGGGAATGGCAATGACGATGTACGACTCGCGCACGCATCTCGCCTTTCAGGTCGTCGAACAAGTAGCCAAACATTTTCCCGATTTGATTTTTCGCACGATCATTCCGCGCAGCGTTCGCATTGCCGAAGCACCCAGTTTCGGCGAGCCGCTCGTTTCGTTTGATCCCAAATCACGCGGAGCACAGGCGTACGAAGCGTTGACGAACGAGTTGCTCGAACGCGAAGCGCGTGTGTAGGACAAAAGATGAAGGATTTTCGATTTTCGATTGCCAATTGCCGATTGAGAACAATCGCAAATTGCAAATCGAAAATCGGCAATCGTCATTCGTCATTGGTCCTTCGTCATTGGTCCTTCGTCATCCGTCAGAGGTAGGCAATGTCTCCAGCCAAACATGGTCTTGGTCGTGGATTGAGTGCGTTGATTCCGCCGACGCAACCCTCGGCGGTGAGCAGCGCCGTGACCCAGGTGCCGGTGGCGGCAATTGTGCCGAATCCGCGTCAACCACGTCACAAGGTGGATCCTGACGCGCTGCGTGAACTCGCCGATTCGATTCGCGAGCACGGTCTCATCCAGCCACTCATCGTCACCCCCGCGCCCGATTCGACCGCGCTCGCGCCGCGTTACCAACTCATCGCCGGCGAGCGTCGCTGGAACGCGGCGAAACTCGCCGGGCTGGCGACGGTGCCGGTGATCGTGCGCGGAGCAACACCGCAAGAGATGCTGGAACTCGCGCTGGTCGAAAACATCCAGCGCGCCGACCTGAACGTGCTCGAAGAGGCAAACGCCTATCGCCAGTTGATGAGCGATTTTGGTTTGACGCAAGAGCAGATCGCGGCTAAAGTGGGCAAGAGTCGCACCACGATTGCCAACGCCCTGCGCCTGCTCAAACTCGCTCCCGAAGTGCAGACCGCGCTCGCCGAGGATGTCATCACCGAAGGGCACGCGCGCGCCATTCTCACCCTCGAAGATGCGCGACAACAAAACGCGCTATTGCATCAAGTCATCGAGCAAGGTCTTTCGGTGCGCCAGACCGAAGAAGCCGCGCGACGACTCTGTCAGACTCCCTCAGCCGGCACACGCCCGGCGACAACAGGCGAGCGCGCGCGCCGCACCACGCGCGAAGAGCCCAGCATCCCCACGGCTACGCGCGCACTCGAAAATGATTTTCGTAACGCGCTCGGAACCAAAGTGCAGGTCTTTCGCTCGCGCAAAGGGGGCAAGATCGTGATTCACTTTTACTCGGAAGAGGAACTCGAAGCGATTTATACGCACATCGTTGGCAAGCACTAGTCACACAACAAAAGTTGCTTGATGGGCGCGTGCGCCCGCCACGACGGATGAAAAATATCCACCAAGAACACGAAGATACACGAAGATTTTTTCTTCGTGTTCCTTCGTGACCTTCGTGGACAAATGTATTTTCGAAGGAGTTGCTCATGGGCGCATGCGCCCACCACGACGGATGAAAATGGCGCGCCGTTGTGGTAGAATGGGCTTGCCACGTGTCTGCAGAGAGGTCGGAGTTTCTCTGGTGTCTCAAGCCCGTGAAGGAGTTTGAACCCGAGCCT
>DAOTYB010000160.1:0-22416 GCA_034435315.1 Anaerolineae bacterium
GCGACAATCCAAGTAAACATGGCTCCCTCCGTAGGAATGATATTTTGCCCTTCCCACTATAGCAGAAATTCCGTGTGGGTTCAAATTACGTTTAGTACTTGCCAAAGTCCAGTAAAAAATACTTTTCAGCAGGAGAGAAGTGATGTCACCAGGAATGTTCGATGAACAGACCTTAAAATTAGAATTCTCCGAGGCAGGCGATCTCAAAGTTCTGGGAGGGGTACGTGCATTTCTGATGAGTACCTCATCCTTTACCGATTTGATGGACGACTTTTATCTGGTTTTGGGTGAACGCTTTGTGAACGCACGAATGTATATGGGTGGGCGACGCGCCGGTGTCAGAACCGCTCCAGCGCTGGCTTCACTCTTTCAGGTACCACAAAGCGATAAAGCCCAACTAGAAAAAATCTATAGCGATCTGGATTGCTCGATTGGCTGGGGACGCTACGAGTTTCACCTGGACTATGCCAGCGGCAAGGGCTTTGTCCTGGTGCATCACTCGTTCTTGGCAGAAGGGACGTTATCCAGGTTTACCGCGAACGGCAAGATGACGGCGATGTCCGCGCGCGATTCGTTTCCACGCTGCGCGTTGTTGGCAGGCTATCTGGCAGGGTTGTCTTCCTACCTCCTCGAACGCCAAGTAGATATGCAAGAGACCGAATGCATCGTCCAGGGACATCCTGTGTGCAAATTCGTAATCCTTGATCATCGCATTCACGTACAGAATTCAGGAGAGACCGAATGACCTTGCGCGAGCATGACATCAAAGATCTTTCGCTGGCGGAAAAGGGCCGCTTTCGTATTCAATGGGCAGAGAACGATATGCCGGTGCTGCGCCAAATCCGCGAGCGATTCAAAAAAGAGCAACCCCTCAAAGGCATTCGCATTGCGGCCTGTCTGCATGTGACAACCGAAACCGCCAATCTGATGTGGACGCTTGTCGAAGGCGGCGCCGAGGTCGTGTTGACGGCTTCCAATCCCCTTTCGACACAAGACGATGTGGCGGCAGCACTGGTCGCTCATTTCGAGGTGCCGGTCTTTGCAATCAAGGGCGAAGACAATGCGACCTACTATCAGCACATTCGGTCGGCGCTAGAGTTCCGTCCCCACATCACGATGGACGATGGCGCGGATCTGCTTTCGACCTTGCATCAAGAACGTACCGACCTTTTGCCGAACATTCTGGGCGGCACCGAAGAGACGACGACGGGCGTGATTCGTCTGCGCGCGATGGCAAAAGCCGGCGCCCTGCAGTATCCTGTGATTGCCGTCAACGATGCCTTGACAAAGCACCTGTTCGATAACCGTTATGGCACAGGACAATCTACGGTAGATGGAATCATTCGTGCCACCAACTTGCTCTTTGCGGGCAAAGTGTTTGTGGTCGCGGGATATGGCTGGTGCTCGCGCGGTATTGCGATGCGCGGGCGCGGCCTGGGCGCGCGTGTCATTGTCACCGAGATTGATCCTCTCAAAGCCCTCGAAGCTGTGATGGATGGTTTTGAAGTGATGCCGATGGAGCAAGCCGCGCGACTGGGTGATATTTTTGTCACCGCCACCGGCAACAAAAACGTGATTGATGAACGACATTTCCCCTATCTCAAAGACGGCGCGGTGATTTGCAATTCGGGTCACTTTAACGTTGAAATCAACATCCCGCAACTCGAAGCCATCGCCGTCGAAAAGCGTCAGGTGCGCGAATTTGTCGAGCAGTACATCTTGCGCGATGGACGTCGCATCAACCTGCTCGCGCAAGGTCGTCTGGTCAATCTGGCGGCTGCAGAGGGTCATCCCTCATCCGTGATGGATATGTCTTTTGCCAATCAAGCCATGAGTTGTGTCTATATCGTGCAACACGGCAAAGCGTTACCGCGCAACGTCTTTCCTGTACCGACCGAGATTGATCAGGAGATCGCGCGTCTCAAACTCGAAGCGATGGGCATCACGATTGATACACTGACCCCAGAACAACAAGCGTATCTGGCGAGTTGGCAAGAAGGCACCTAAGCCAGTAAGCAGTCGGCGGTAGGCAGTTGGCAGTAAATTTCACGGGAGAGGAGAGAGGCAAGATCAATTATCTGCGGATAGTGCTCAGAATCAAGGGGCTCCAACATCGCGACCTGAGCCGACATTCCTGGGAAACGCAAACGATTTAACCGCGGTGGTTAGTGCGGCCTCTGCCGGCATTTTGTTGTTATGTTGCGCCACCGGGGGCTATGGGATGTACTGTTTACCGATCGTACCAATAGTCCTGGGCTTACTTGCGGTGATGAATGCAAACCAATCCGTAGATCCGGTGCGCACGCGACGCTGGGGTTGGATCAGCGTTGGTGTTGGTGGGGCAATATTTGTATTCATCATCATCGCGATGATCTTGTTGGTGTTATTGTATGCCGTAATAATCTACCTTACTATCCAGGCTGCTCCGTCAGGACGATAGAAAAAGGTATAAGGAGTTTCTTATGACCACTACATTTATGTCTGCACCGAAACTGTTGCTCACCTCCGAATCAGTCACCGAGGGGCATCCCGATAAAGTCTGCGATCAGATTTCGGATGGTGTGCTGGACGCGGTATATGCACAGGATCCGTACGGCCGTGTGGCGTGCGAAGCGGCATGTAGCGGTGGTTTGATTGCGGTGATGGGCGAGATTACCACAACCGCCATATTCAATCCGTACGAAATTGTTCAGAACACGCTGGAGAAAATTGGCTATACCGATTCCAGGTACTGGCTCGATTATAAAACCGCCGGTATCATCACGGCCATCAAAAAACAATCGCCGGACATTGCGCAAGGCGTCAACGATGCGCTGGAAGAGCGCGAAGGGAGTGGCGATCCGATTGACAAAATCGGCGCGGGCGATCAAGGGATGATGATCGGCTTTGCCTGCAACGAAACTGCCGAGTATATGCCCCTCACGATTTCGCTGGCACACAAACTGGTGCAACGTCTGGCTCAGGTGCGCAAAACCGGTCTTTTGACCTATCTGGGACCGGATGGCAAATCTCAGGTGACCGTCGAGTATGCCTATGGCAAACCCCGGCGCGTGGATGCGGTGGTGATCTCGACTCAGCATCTTGACAGTGTGTCGCAACAAAAAATTCGTGATGACATTATCGAGTATGTTATCAAGCCAATCATTCCGCCTCACTTTTTGGATGCGCAGACACGTTTCTACGTTAATCCAACGGGGCGCTTTAACATCGGTGGGCCGGTGGGTGATGCAGGCTTGACGGGGCGCAAGATCATTGTGGACACGTACGGCGGTGTTGCGCGGCATGGTGGTGGCGCGTTCAGCGGCAAAGATCCCACCAAAGTTGATCGTTCGGGTGCGTATATGGCGCGTTATGTCGCCAAGAATATCGTGGCTGCCGGTCTGGCAGAGCGCTTTGAAATTCAGATTGCTTATGCAATCGGTGTGGCGCGTCCCGTCTCGATGATGTTCGAAACGTTTGGTACGGAACGAGTCTCACACGAAAAGATTGCGCAGTTGATTCAGGCGCATTTCGATCTGCGCCCCGCCGCGATCATTCGCGATTTGAATCTGCGGCGTCCGATTTATCAACCGACCGCGGCGTACGGTCACTTTGGTCGGCACGATATTGATGCTCCGTGGGAAAAGATGGACAAGGTGGAGATTTTGCGTACCGAAGCCGGACTGTAAGCACACCGACCTGTCGCCTGGCGAACAGGTCGGTGTTTTTATACCACGTCTTGGAGGCAAATCCGCTTGAGGCATAAATTTCGCCGCCGTGCTCTTGAGCAATCCCCTCTCATCCCCCTGCCTCCTCTCTCCTCGCGTCGCGAGGAGAGAGGGGGGATGACGGGGTGGTGCGGGCGGCGAAGCCGCCCGCACCACCCCGTCCTTTGACTCCCCCTCCCCGTTGGGGCGAAAGATTTTTTTTCGCCCCAACGGGGAGGGGGCAGGGGGTGGGGCTATGCGTTTGCAAAAGTGCAAAACGTGGGCTGAGAAACTTGCCCCCAAACTGAAATGCTCATCAGGGCGTGTGCAAAGTCGCTTGACAAAGCCGCGCCCCCGCTTGTCATTGCGAGGAGCGAGTTTTGCGACGAAGCAATCCCCTATTGCGGTTTGGAGATTGCTTCGCCGCTGCGCGGCTCGCAATGACAGGGGGCTGGCTTTGCACAAGCCCTGAAATGCTCATAGTACGATTTGCCGAAGGAGTTTTCCGGTGTTATAATAGACGTGTTTGCGAGACCAGAGTGCTGTCATCTGGTCTCCCTATCTTATTTCGAGGTAAGTTGTGTGGGACCGTATCTCAACATCATTCAAATTATCATTTCGATTACCCTGATTGTGATTATTTTGCTTCAGGTCAAGAGCGAAAGCAGTATGTTCAGCAGCACAGGAGGCATTGCGCGCACACGGCGCGGGTTCGAACGAACGATCTTTAACGTCACAATTGTTCTCGCGGTCATCTTCCTGCTGGTTTCCTTCCTGAGTGCGTTTCTGGTCGCGCGCGGGTGACGCGGCGGTACGTGCTCCAACGAGTTCGCATCCGTGAAGCATATCCGCTGGCAATTGCTGATTGCCCTTGTGGGCGTCGCGCTGCTGAGCACACTTTTGGCATATCTGGCGCTGGAGACGACTTTTGTCGAACAGCCCAGGGTGGGTGGCACATACATCGAAGGTATCGCCGGACGTCCGAGTGCGATCAATCCGATCTACAGTCCCTACAACGATGTGGATCGCGATCTGGTCGCGCTCATTTTTACCGGCTTGACGCGCGCGGACGAAAACGGTGTACTCCAGCCCGATTTGGCGACGCGGTGGGAGATTTCGCCTAACGGTTTGATCTACACCTTTACGTTGCGCGCCGATGTATTGTGGCACGATGGGGTGTACTTTTCCGCCGATGATGTCCTCTACACGATTCAAGCCCTTCAGGATCCCGCTTACAGGGGTCCTCCCGATCTGGGCGCATTCTGGCGGACGGTCTCTGTGACACGCGTGGATGATTTGACCGTTCGCTTTCAACTGACACAACCGTATGCGCCATTCCTCGATTACACCACCATAGGCATCTTGCCGGCACACTTGCTACAAAATGTGCCAATGGCGGACCTGGCCGTGCATCCATTCAATCGGCGACCCGTCGGCACAGGTCCCTTTCAGGTGATCGAATCCAGCGTCGGACAGGTAACGCTGGAAGCCAGTCCCCGCTTTTACGGTACGCGTCCTTATCTTCACCGCATCATTCTGAAATTCTATCCCGATTACGAATCCATTTTTGCAGCGTATGCGCGCGGCGAAGTGGTTGGCATCGCGCGCATCTTGCCGACGTATTTGCCCAAAGCGAGTGAGTTTGATCGTCTGACCTTGCATCAGGCGCGCGTGGGCGGCTATTCGCTGATTTATCTGAATCTGAGCAAGCCGCTGTTCCAGGACAAGGCAGTGCGTCAGGCATTGTTGTACGCGCTCGATCGCCAGCAGTTGATTGACGAGATACTTCGAGGGCAAGGCGTCGTGGCAGCCAGCCCTGTGGGTCCAAACAGTTGGGCTTTTCATCCCAGCGTACCGCCCTACCCGTACGATCAGGAACGCGCCAGAGCATTGCTCGATAGTGCCGGCTGGCGCGACACGAATAACGATGGCACGCGCGACAGGGATCGAATGCAACTGGCTTTTACCCTGATTACGCCGGACGATGCGACGCGCGTGGCGCTGGCGCGCGCGATTGCGCAACAGTGGCAAGCGATTGGTGTGCGCGCGACCGTGCAAGTCGTTCCCACCTCGCTGTTGGTCTCTCAGGTGTTGCGTCCGCGTCAGTTCGATGCGGTGTTGTACGAATGGCGCACCCTGTCTAACGATCCCGATCAATACGAGAACTGGCATCAGACCCAGATCCCCGATGCGACCGGACGGGGACAGAACTATAGCGGCTTGAACGACCGCGACATTAGCGAAGTGTTGGAAACGGCGCGGCGCACCCACGATCAGGGCAAGCGAATAGAATTGTATCGTAGATTTCAAGAATTGTTTGCCGAACGTGTGCCTGCCTTGCTGTTGTACTATCCCATCTATACGTACGGTGTGGACGCGCGCGTGCAGGGAGTGCGCCCCGCGCCAATGCTCACCGCGAGTGATCGCTTTCGCACAGTGACCCAGTGGTATCTCCGCACCACGCGCCTGGCGTTTCGCGTGGGAGCGGAAGAGCCGACAGCAGTACCTACGCCCACACGCGCGCTGCCGCCGCGTCCCCCTACTCCGACGCCATCCCCCATGCCTTCTCCAACACCAATTCCCACGCCCTCGCCGACACCCGGGGCTTGATTCAACGCGCTCCAGGTTTCGCATACGCTCGTGTCTAACATACTGAGACTGATTTAACAAAAATCAAAACCTGTGGCATTTCATCCCCTTGCCCTCTTCTCTCCCCACATGGCGGGGAGAGAAGAGGAAGATGGGAGTGGGGAGTGGGAGGGCGGCTTTGCCCCCCCCCCTTCCCTTGATTCACCCTCCTCACGCTGCAGAGCAGCGTGGGGAGGGGGGCGAGGGGGTGGGGCTTTTTGCGATGGACGGCACGGCGAGTAATACCTCTCAAAAATAAAAAATAGTGGTATAATTGGACTATGGACATCCTGACAAGTATCTTGACTGCTTTTGGGCTTTCGTCCGCCTCTGGCTTGAATGCGTACATCCCGCTCCTCACCGTCGCACTGGCAGCGCGCCTGACCAACTGGATCACATTATCACCGCCGTTCGATATTTTGACGAACGAGTGGGTCATTGTGGCACTATTGATTTTGCTGACCCTCGAAGTGATTGTGGACAAGATACCCGCCGCCGATTCGCTGAACGATGTCATTCAAACCTTTGTGCGTCCCACCGCCGGCGCCATCCTCTTTGCCGCCAGCACCAACGCGATTGATTTGCATCCGGCCTTTGCGGTGATTCTGGGACTGGTGCTCGCGTTCGGTGTGCATACGGTCAAAGCGACGGTGCGCCCGGTCGTCAGCGTCAGCACGGGGGGCGTGGGGAACGCGCTGGTGAGCACAGGCGAGGATGTGGTTTCGGCGAGTGTCTCTCTCCTCGCGCTGGCAATGCCACTCCTTTTGGGCGTGCTACTGCTTGGGATGGGGGTGGGATGGCTGGTGTTTCGCCGACGCTGAGCAAGATGTTCGAACCCAATCCCGAAATTCAAAAAATTCTGGATACACTGCCTGCGTGTCCCGGCGTCTATCTGATGAAAGATGAACGTGGGCAGGTCGTTTATGTTGGCAAAGCCATCAACTTGCGTCACCGCGTCCGCTCGTACTTTCACGCGCCGCAGGCGCAAGGTGCCAAAGTGTGGCGGCTGGTCGAGCGCGTGCGCGATATCGAGTTCATCGTCACCGAAACGGAACTCGAAGCACTCGTTCTCGAATGCAATCTCATCAAAAAGCACCAACCGCACTTTAACGTGCGCCTCAAGGACGATAAGCGCTATCCGTACATCAAAGTGACGTGGCAAGAGCCGTTTCCGCGCGTGTACAGCACGCGGCGGATGGATAACGACGGTGCGCGCTATTTTGGTCCGTTTACGGCGGTCTGGGCAGTGCACGAGACGCTCGACACGTTGCGCAAGATCTTTCCCTATCTCACCTGCGCGCGCGAAATCACCGGGCGCGACACGCGCGCGTGTTTGTACTACGACATCGGCTTGTGTCTGGCGCCGTGCATCGGTGCCGTCTCGCAAGACGAGTATCGCGCGATGATTGATCGGTTGTGCAAGTTTTTGCAGGGTAATAGCGACGAAGTGATTGCCGCCCTGCGCGCCCAACTCGATCAAGCCGTCGAACGCCTGGAATTCGAACGCGCGGCGCGCTATCGCGACCAACTTCAGGCACTCGCGCGCATCACCGAGCATCAAACCGTCGTTTCACCGCGCCTGGTGGATCAAGATGTGATTGCGTTCGCGCGGGATGCCGGTTCGGCATGTGTGCAGGTCTTTTTTGTGCGCGGCGGCAAGTTGTTAGGACGCGAGTATTTCGTGCTGGAAGGCACCGAAGACGAAAAGACTGAGCAGGTCCTGTCGGCGTTTGTCAAGCAGTTTTATGACGAAGCCGCGTATGTGCCGCCGGAAATTCTATTGCCCGCCGATATTGACGAAGCCAACATCATCGAACAATGGTTGAACCAGCAACGGGGACAAAAAGTGATTTTGCGTGTGCCGCGCCGGGGTCACGGGCAGGAACTGCTCGCGCTGGCAGAGGAGAATGCGCGCGCGACGCTTGCCGCGCTCCAGGCGCAGTGGCTCGCTGACGAGAACAAACAGATGCAGGCAGTCGCCGAGTTGCAACAAGCGCTGGGGCTGGCAGAGCCGCCGTTGCGGATCGAGTGCTATGATATTTCGCATCTGCAAGGGACGAACGCCGTCGGCGCGCTGGTCGTGTTCGAACGCGGCGTGGCAAAGAAAAGCGACTATCGCAAATTCAAAATCAACACGGTCGCCGGCGCGGACGATTATGCCAGTCTGCAAGAGGTGTTGCGACGCCGCTTGCATCGCTGGGCAAAAGCAACAGCAGAATCCTCACCCTCGTCTCCTTTGCCCGACCACGCATCGCGTCAGACTGCATGGCAACGCTTGCCCGATGTGTTCATCGTGGATGGCGGCAAGGGACAGGTTAGCGCGGCGTATGCCGTGCTGCGCGAGTTTCATCTCGAGCAGATACCGCTCATTGGCCTGGCGAAAGGGGAGGAAGAGATTTTTATTCACGGACGCGCCGAACCGTTGCGTTTGCCGCCAACATCCGAAGCGTTAAAGTTGTTGCAACGCATTCGCGACGAAGCGCATCGCTTTGGGGTCACGTATCATCGCCAACAGCGGCGCCGGGTGGGCCTGGCGTCGCAACTCGATGCGATTCCTGGCATCGGTCCGCGACGGCGCCGTGCGCTCCTCGCGCGTTTTGGTTCACTCGAAGCGATTCGTCACGCTTCTCTCGAAGAACTGTTGACGGTTCCCGGAATGACGCGCGCAGTGGCGCAAAAGTTGAAAGAGCAACTCTAGTATGCACACCTTGACGGTCGAACGCCTTCAGCAAATCCAACTGTTCGAACGGCTTGATAGCGAGACGCTCGCGCTGCTGGCGCGACGCTTTCACTATGCGCGCTATCAGGTGAACGAGATGATTTTCGAGCAGGGTGATGTGGGCAAAGCCTTTTACATTCTGCAGGCCGGCACCCTGCGGGTTCGGCGCATTGACGCGCGCGGGGAAGAACACGCGGTCGGCTACTATACCGCCCCGTACCATTTCGGAGAAACGTCGCTGTTGACCGGCGTGCCGCACGATGTAACGGTGGATGTCTTTTCCGACATTGCAGAAATGTTCGTGCTCACGCGGCAGGAATGGGAAAACTTTCTGCAGCAATACCCTGACGTTCCCAAGAAACTCAACGTCCGTACCGATGTCAAGAAGAAACTGGCGAAACGCTTTCGCTGGCTGGGTGAAGGCGAGTATGTGATTGTGCACACGCGGCGCCACTGGTTTGCTCTGGTGTTGATGTTGCGTCTGCCGCTACTCATCACGCTGGGACTGGCACTCGTGGCCGGTCTTTTGACGGTGCTCGGTACGCTGGTCACTGCAATCGCAGCGCTGGGAATGATTTTGTGGCTGGTCACAGGGGGATGGCTCTTGCTCGCTACCCTCTGGACCGTGATAGATTGGAGCAATGATTATCTCATCATCACCAATCGGCGCGTGGTGCACTATGAACGTGTGTTGGGCTTGTTCGAGGAACGTACCGAAGCCCCGATTGAGCAAGTGAGCAATGTGAACGAAAGTTCGCTGGGGATTGCCTCACGTGTGTTCAACTATAGCGATGTGCGTATCGAAACAGCGGGGCATCAGGTGGACATTTATTTTCCGTACGTGCCGCGACGCCATCAGGTGCGCCAGAACATCTTTGGCGAACTGGAACACGTGCGCGAGTACGCGCAACGGGAAAAACGTGATCAGTTACGGATGCACATCCGCAATCGTCTGCTCGAATACATTGCTCCGTCGCAAATCGGCATAGCCCCTCCCGCGCCGCTGACTCCCAAACCGAGCGCGCCGCCCAGGTTTGCCGCGCGCCAGCGTCGCGCCAGTCGGCTGGGCACGCGCTTGAATGCGTGGTTCGGCACTCAGATCGAAGAAAAGGGACGCATCCGTTGGCGCAAACACTGGTTCAATCTGCTGGCGCGCGCTGGCAAATGGTTGGGCGCGACGCTCCTCGTCGCCTTCATCGGGCCACTCATCTTTTTTATGTTTATGACCGGCGCGTCTTTCGATTTAGTGCATCTGGTACTGCTGGCGGTCTGGGTCAGTGCGCTAACCATCCTGGGCTTGACCACCTGGTGGCACTATGAGGACTGGCGCAACGACATTTACGAATTGACCGACGACAGTGTGCTTGACATTGAACGGGCGCCGTTTCGCTTGAAAGAACGTTCGGTGGCGACCACACTCGAACGGATTCAAAACATTTCCTACAGTAAACCGCGCTGGTGGAACAATCTGTTCGACTATGGCGATCTCATCATCGAAACAGCCGGTGGTGAAGGGCGCTTGATCTTTCGTCAGGTCACGCATCCCCAATGGGCAGTGCAAGAGATTTTCCGCCGCCGTGAAGCCCTGCGCAATCGTCGTCAACAAGAACAGACGCAACGCCGTCTCGATGATTTTCTCGATTGGGTGTTGGTGTATCATCAAATCTTGCAACAACAGGGAGATGTGCGCGTATTGTCCGCACGCGCGGCGTCGCCTTCGCAATCCACAACGGCATCCTCCGCCGAAACACCAGCCACTGCTTCGAAGGAATGAACGCGCTTTGTGCACAAGTCTTTTCTCCTCGTGTGTCGGAAAGAGGAAAGGGGAGTGGTGGTGAGGGCGGGCGGCAAAGCCGCCCGCCCTCACCACTCTTCTCCCTTGATTCCCCTCCCCGTTGGGGAGAGGCGAGGGGAGCGGGGCTTGTCGCGATGGATGGCTCGGCTGAGTAATTACCGATGAACATTCAAAAAACGTTGCCGACAAGCGTACGCGCTATTTTGATGCGCCAGCCCTCGCTCTGGATACCGCTACGTGCGGGCGCGTTGCGCGTGACGATGCGGCACTGGCTTTTGGTGTTTCTCTGGATCGTCATCCTGCTCCTGGCGGATCAAACCCAGCACGATATGTTCTTTCGCCTGGCATACCTCATTCTGATCCTCTGGCTCTTTGCTTTTTTCTGGACGTGGTATCAGATCGTCACCTTGCGGCTGACGTGCAAGACCATCACCCCACGAACTCAGGTGGGGCGTTTCATCGAAGAACATTTCTGGGTGCATAACACGGGGCGCTGGACGAAAATCTGGCTGGAGGTTCGCGACGAATCCGCATTTCCCGCGCAGCGCAGTCAGCGTGTCCTGAACGCGCTGGGCGCGCGCGCGCGCTGGAGTTGGACGGTACGGACGTGGTGCTGGCAACGAGGGGTGATTCACCTGGGTCCCCTGAGTGTGATAATGGGCGATCCGTTTGGCGTGTTCGAGTTCCAGCGCATCATCCCCCACACCACGCGCACCATCATCGTGTATCCTGCCACAGTAGATGTGCCGATCTTTGCGCCTGCGCGCGGACAACTGGCGGGGGGCGATCTCGCCCATCGGCGTACGCATCACATCACGACGAACGTCGCGGGTACGCGCGAGTATGCGCCGGGCGATTCCTTCAATCGCATCCACTGGCGTTCTACCGCGCGCCTGGAACGACTCATCGTCAAAGAATTTGAACTGGATCCGACGGCCGATGTGTGGATCTATCTGGACCTTGAGCGCGCCGTGCATACGGGCGAGGGGTACACTGAAGAAATGTGGCAGAGCGATGCGTTCACCTGGCTGTGGTGGTCACCCGCCCAGTGGCGTTTGCCGCCAAACACCGAAGAGTACAGTGTCACCCTCGCCGCCTCGATTGCCAGATATTTTCTACGGCGTCAACGCGCGGTCGGTTTGGTGGCGTATGCGCGCAGGCGCGAAATTGTCCAGCCTGATCGCGGTGAACGCCAACTCACGCGATTGCTCGAAGTGCTGGCCATGCTCCGCGCCGAAGGACGTTTTCGCCTGACGGATGTACTGATGCTGGAAAGCACGCATCTCACGCGCAGTCATACTCTGGTCGCGATTACACCTTCGGCAGAAATGGAGTGTGTGCGCGCTTTGCGCGACATCAAGCAACGCGGGGTGGGGGTGATTGCGGTGTTGGTGGATGCAAACACGTTTGGTGGACGTGCGGACACGGAACACGCGGCGGCAGAACTGCTGGCAAGCGGCATACCCACCTACGTGATTAAACAAGGCGACGACTTGCCACGCGTCCTGAGTCGTATGGTTGGATAGTTGCATTGTTGTATCGTTGCATTGTTGTATCATTGTATCGTTGTATCGTTCGTCGTTCGTCCTTCGTCGTTCGTCCTTCGTCCTTCGTATTTTCGATGGAGTTGACAATGTCACAGTCTCTACCCGTCACTTTTGCGGAGGTGCGTGCAGCAGCAGAACGCTTGCGCGGCGTGGCACATCACACGCCCGTGTTGACGTCGCGCACCTTGAACGCGCTCGTCGGGCGCGAGGTGTTTTTCAAGTGCGAGAATTTTCAGCGTGGGGGTTCTTTCAAGTTTCGCGGAGCGTACAATCGGCTGGCGCAACTGAGTGCAGCGGAACGCGCGCGCGGGGTCGTGGCGTTTTCGTCTGGCAATCATGCGCAGGGGGTTGCGCTCGCCGCCAGACTGTGGGGGATTCGCGCGACGATTGTGATGCCCGATGACGCGCCTCTCGTGAAAATCGAGGCGACGCGCGGCTATGGCGCTGAGATCGTGGTGTACAATCGTCTGACCGGCAATCGCGAGGCGCTCGCGCGCGAACTGGTCGAGGCGCGCGGGGCAATCCTGGTGCCACCGTTCAACGATCCGCACATCATTGCCGGGCAAGGTACTGCCGCGCTCGAATTGTTGACCGATGTGCCAGACCTCGATGCGCTCATCGCGCCGGTGGGCGGCGGCGGCTTGCTCGCGGGATGCGCCATCGCCGCGAAACATCTTCAGCCGGCGATTCAACTGTTCGGCGTCGAAGCCGTCGGCGCGGATGATGCCAGACAATCGTTGCAACGCGGTGAAATCGTCCACATTTCACCGCCCATGACCATCGCCGATGGCATTCGCACACAGGCAATCGGCACACTCACGTTTCCGATTCTGCGCGCGCTCGTGAATGACATTGTGCTGGTCAACGACGAGGAGATTCTCGACGCCGTCCGTTTTGCTCTCACGCGACTAAAAATCGTGGTCGAACCGACTGGCGCAGTGCCCATCGCTGCAGTGATGCAACAACGCCTCCCCGCCGATTGCCGCCGTGTGGGCATCATCGTCAGCGGCGGGAATATCAGCGAGCAGGTCTTGCGGATGCTGTAATCACAGCACCATCTTTTCGCTGGTTTTGAACTCGCGCTCCACCCGAAATGGATTGTCCACTGCTTTGCCCAGCAAAACATCAACGAACAAGCGCGCGCCCGCTGCGCTCATCATCACGCCGTGGCCACCGTAGGCGCAGTTGAGCCACAATCCCTGGCGAGAGGTCGCGCCGATGAGCGGATTGGCATCGGGCGTTTCGGTGTATTGACCCGCCACCAGACTCAAATCGGTGCGTTTGAGATGAGGGATGATGTCGTTCCAGAACGGCGTCACGCGCGCGACTCCGTCGAGAACGAGCGCGGGAAATTCCCAATCGGTAGGGACGTACTCGAGCGGTTCACTCGGCGGTTCAGGGAGCGACCAGCCAAAGACAGCGCCCTCTCCTTCGGGACGCCAGTGCGCGCCGGTGTCAGAATCCACCACCATTGGCGCATCGCGCGGTATGCGCGGGTGCTTGCCTAACGTCAATTGATGACGACGAATATTGTGCAGCGGTAATTCGAGCCCTGCCTTTCGCGCGAGTGGCGCGCTGAATGGTCCTGCGCAAATGACCGTGTGCGCTGCATAGATTTTGCCGCGCGATGTGATCACCCCTTCGATACGTTCCCCGGCACAACACACGTCAGTGACGGTCGTATCCACAAACACCCGCGCCGCACTCGCGCGCGCGTAACCGTACGTCAACTCGTGCGCGGCAAGCCAGCCATCGCGCTGACGGAACGTCGCGGCGGTCACCTCGCCTGCCAGATAGGGAAAGCGCGCGCGCGCCTCCTCGCCCGTCAAGAGTTCCACATCATCAAGTTGACACGCGCGTTGATGTGCCACGCGCGCTCGCGCGCGCTCATAACCATCGGGCGCGGTGGTGACGAACAGGTACCCCTGCTGACGCAAGCCAATGTCCACGCCGGTCAGTTCGGCAAAGTGTTCAAAGACGGCGATAGACTCGCGCATCATTGCGATATTTTCTGGTTCGACGAATTGGGCGCGAAACGCCGCCAGACTCGCGCTCGTCGTTAGTTCTCCCAGCCCGGCGCGTTTCTCGACGACGATGGCGGTGAGACCGGCGCGTGTAGCGTAAAACGCCGTTGCCGCGCCAATCACACCGCCACCGATAATGACCACATCGGCTGTCGTGGGAAAATCAGTAGCATCGGGAACAAAAATTCTACCCATCGGCATCACCGCCCATCAATTGCTGGATGTGGTACCCCGCATCCAGAAATTCCTGTAACTCTTCGGCGTTGAGATTCAAATCAATCGGCGTGGTGCCGGTCAGACGACGGAATGCGTCCTCGATTTCTGCTGCTGGTCCACGCGCGCGCGGAGACTTGTCATCGTACGCGTTCCAAAAGGCGCGCCAGAGATGCTGCGCCGCGACCGGCAAATCGTCGGGACTGACGAACGCGCGCCCGCGCGCATCCACGCGCAGCCAGCGCTCTTGCAGAGCGCGAATCAACGGATAAGCGTGCGGCGGCTCGGCTTCGTCCAGAAGGTTGTAAAAGCGTACGCGCGCGTCAATGTAGGTAAAGTAAATGTCCCACAACGGGAGTTCGGAAGTGATCCACGCCGTACCGTATCGGGCAATCAGGTCCAGCGGTTCGGAATAGCCAACGAGGGTCAGATCGCGCGGATCGCGCGTGAAATCGCTATAGTAAAACGGACGGTACGACGCGGCGAGCGCGCGCAACGTGGGATACTGTGCCGCGCGTCCATCGAGATGCGGATACGCCGAGTGGGCATTGCAACCGTACAAGCCGGTGCGCGGGTCTGGGTACACGACCAGGTTATGATTCGCGTCTTGGCTTGCCTCGAGCAAAACCAGGTGCGGCGCATAGCCGTGTAGCCAGTTGACCGCATACGCGAACAGCGCGCCCTCAAAGCAGTGTGCCAGCGCGCTGTGCAACACTGCGTACGGCGCACGCGCGGTCGCCGGCACCTCGCTGTCACTGCGATCGTCGTTGTAGTAAATCTGCGTGTTGAGAAACTCTTGCACCTTGTCGGGATGATCGAGTGCCGCCACTACCCACACGGCATCGTCGCTCCAGCGCACACCCAGTTCGCGCAAACGCGCGTCTATGCGCGCCCGCGCAGCGGGGGTGACCTTGTCGCGATACACATCGGCAAAGTAGCGCACTTGATCTTCGGGCGTGCGTGGCGTGTACGAGTGGTCGAGAGGTTTACTCATCGGCAGGACGCGTTATCCTCACATCACTATCCAGCGCGCGATACCGCCGATGAACACGGCCACTGCGATCGTGAACGCCGAGATGCTCAGCGCGGCGTGCCAGCCCAGTTCTTTTTGCAACACGGCAATCGTTGCTACACAAGGAATGTAGAGCGTGTTGACCAGCGCATAGACGAACAATTGTTGCGCGCTCATAAACGCGAGGATGTCCTCCCCACTCGCACCGTACTGCACGATTGCCAGTGCCAGCAAGAATTGCAGTGCCAGTTCTTTACGCAGCGTCGCAAAGATCAACGTCAAGCCAGCCACAGCCGGCAAACCCAGCCAGCCCTCGACGATGGGCGCGAGCGGTGCAGTGAACAGCCAGACGATTTCGGTTTCGTACAACACGCCCATCACCACACTGCCGAGCACGACGATGGGCAACGCAGTGAAGAGAAACTCGCGAAAGCGAAACCAGGTCTTGCGCGCCACCACGTACGCCGTCGGTACACGAAAGGGGAACATCTCCATCACCAGATCATCGGAGCGTCCCGGGAGTAAACGCGTCAAACCGAGACCGCTGAGAATGATGACCGCAAGCGCGATGAGCAAAATGGCCGCGGCATAATGCCACCCCGCCAAAAGTGCCACGCCACCGGCAATGACCGCAATGCGCGCCGAGCACGGCGTCAGCACAATGAGCGTTGCGGCAATCACGCGCTCGCGCCAGGTGGTCAGGACGCGCGTGCCCATAATCGCGGGCACATTGCAACCGGCGCCGGCGAGAAGCAAAATCACTGCGCGTCCGTGCAAGCCCAGGCGTTTCATCAACGCATCCACCAAAAAGGCGAGCGAATTCATATAGCCACTGTCTTCGAGGAGAGCCAGCAGCGCGTAAAACAACAACACGTACGGCAAGCCGATTTCCAGCGCCGCGGCGATACCGCCATCCAGTCCCCACAGCGCGATTTTGCCCAGCGTACCTTCCCCCAGCGTCGCTGCCACGATACTTTGAATCATCGGCGAAACGTTAGCGCTCCAGAATTCTGCAAACACCTCTGCCAGCGCGCCACCCACGCCGAACAAAAAGCCAAATAGCGCGACCAATACGGCGATGAGAATGGGCACACCGGGGAAGGGTTGAATGGACCAGCGCCACAATTTAGCGGCGAACGATTCGCACGTGTCGCGCTGGCATTGCGCCTCCTGGGCGATGGCTTGTGCCAGCGCGTGGCGCGCGCGCGGCAAGTGCAAATCGAGCGGTTCGCCCACGCGCGCTTCGATCGCCGCGCTCAGTTCTCGCGCTCGCGCCAGCACGTCGGCGCCGCGGGGTAACTGTTCCACCGCGCGCGTGATGTCGGCATCGCGTTCCAGCAGCAAAATCGCCAGCGCGCGCGGGTTCAAGTGGTACGGCGTCTCGGTGAGGAGCGCGCGAATCGTTCGCGCGAGCGCATCAATCGCGCGTTCGATTTCTGGGTCGTACCGCACCGCGTTGCTGGGTTCGTGCGGCTGCGTGGCGGTCTGGAGTAACTCTGCAATCCCGTGTCCGCGCGTAGCAATCGTTGGCACGACTGCTACACCGAGCGCGCGCGCGAGTTTCGTCGCATCAATCGTAATGCCCGCGCGCGTGGCTTCGTCCACCAGATTCAACGCGACGACGAGCGGGATACCCAGATCGAGGTACTGCAAGATGAGATAGAGGTTGCGTTCCAGATTCGTGGCATCGGCAATTGCGACGAGAGTATTGGGTGGATGCTCCAACACCGCCTGACGTGCAACGCGCTGGTCTTCGCTCTGCGCTCCCAGTGCGTAGGTGCCGGGTAAATCCACGACGCCGATACGCAAACCCTGCCAGCGCATCTCGCCGACATTCAAGGCAACGGTCTTGCCCGGATAATTTGCAGTAACGGTGTGCGCGCCGGTCAGACGATTGAACAAGGACGATTTGCCGACGTTGGGATTGCCGGCGAGTGCAATTGTCCAATCGGTATGCTCCTGTGATGGACGATACCGCGTGGGCTGTTCGCCACAGCGAGAACAATGAGGACACGATTCGATGGTCCGGGAAGACACCGTAGCCAGCATAATCTATTCCTCCTTCTTGATCCAGATGCGCGCTGCCAGATCGCGTCCCAGCGCATAGTGTGATCGCCCCACGCGCACGAGCACCGGTCCTCCCAGAGGGGCTTGCTGTTCTACCTCGATAGACACATTCGGTAGCAAGCCCAGCGTCGCCAGATGGCGTAGCGCGTCGCGCGTCTCGACGCTGATGCGCGTAATGATGCCGCGCGTGCGCTCGGCGCACTGAGCAAGCGAGATCAAAGATTCGTTTGGGGTCTGGCTTGTGCTGGGGATGGGATTGCCATGCGGACAAGTGGCGGGATCGCCCAACTGTGTCGCCAGCGCGTCAACTTCTTCTGCCGAAACACGATGCTCAAGGTGATCGGCGTGTTCGTGTGCGTGGGACCAATCGAGTCCCAGCACATCGGTGGCGTGACGTTCGACGAGGCGATGGCGGCGCAGGAGGTCGCGCGCCCGCGCGCGTCCCTCAGGGGTCAGTATGACCGTGCCCGTGCCGGTCAAGGTGATAAGTGATTGCGCGGCAAGTGCCTGCAGATGCGCCGTGGTCGTCGCGCTCCACTCGCGCGCCAGTGTTTCGGCAGTGAGGAACGTGCCGTTTTCTTCCGCGCGCGCACAGGTCAAGAGAATCATCTCGATATTCTCGCGCTCTGAAAGAGTATCTGCCATAAGCCTCCGTAATATCGCACAAATTCCTGATATTATTATATGCTAACACGAATGCTTTGTCAAGGTTAATGATGACGGGGTGGTGGCGAGCGGCGCAGCCGCCCGCCACCATCCCGTCCTTTGACTCCCCCTCCCCGTTGAGGCGAAAATTTTTCGCCTGATGAGAACGCGCGGCAAAATGTCACGCGGGCAGGGAACGCACGAACTCGTCTAACAGGCGTTCGAACTCGCGTACATCATTGCATAACATTAGCGCGTGACGCAAGGCAGCGGCGCCGCGTTCCCCCTGCACATAGCGATAGGCGTGTTTGCGGAACAGGATCAGTCCGCGCGTCGCGCCATAAAACTCGAGATGATGCGCCAGATGTCGCCGCATCACGGCAATCCGTTCAGCGGGCGCGATCTGTGCGCGCTCCTGACGCGCGAAAATCCAGGGATTGCCGATAGCCGCGCGTCCAATCATCACACCATCGCAACCGGTTTGTGCTTTGATACGCGCAATGTCTGCAACGGTTTTCACATCCCCGTTACCCAGAACCGGAATTTTCACGGCTTGTTTGATCTCCGCAATCGCGTGCCAATCGGCGGTGCCGGTGTACCCTTGTGCTCGGGTGCGCGCGTGGACGGCGATGAGACTGGCGCCCGCGTCTTGCAGGATGCGCGCCACCTCCAGATAGTTGCGGGTCTGTTCATCCCAGCCCAGACGAATTTTGGCGGAGACCGGCACGCGCAGCGCGCGCGTCAAGCGTTCCATCACGCGCGCGATGGTGGCGGGCTGGCGTAACATCCCGGCGCCCGCGCCGCGCGCGGTGATGTCGCGCACCGGGCAACCCAGGTTCAAATCGAGGATGTCTATCCCCTCCTCCTGAATGCGCAGCGCGGCGCGCACCAGATGCTCTTCGTCGTGTCCATAGATTTGCACCACGCGCACGCGCTCGCGCGCATCGAACTGGAGTTTGCGACGCGTAATGTCATCGCGCGCGTCGAAATGCACCACACTGTCCGCGCTGATGAATTCCGTATACGACATCGCCGAACCAAATTCAGCGCAGAGCGCGCGGAAGGGCATATCGGTATAGCCGTCCATTGGCGCGAGCATCACATCGCCGTACACCGGCACCTCGCGCACGTAAAAAGTCGGAGAAGGGGTCGGCGTTTCCATCATTTCAACATTGTTTGTCAAATGCAGATTTTATGAGTACAATCGTAACTGGAAAATAGTATGGTATCGTTGATGAGGTTGGAATGGAACCCAAATTCTGTCATCGGTGCGGCAATGCACTGGTCAAGCGTGTGGTAGATGATGGGCACACGCGCCCGGTGTGTTCCGCGTGTGGACATATTTTTTATCTCAATCCCCCGATTGCTGCGGGTGTCATTGTCGAGCGCGAGGATGGCAAGATCGTTCTGGTGTTGCGCGGTGAAAATCCGGGCAAGGGTTTGTGGTGTTTGCCTGCCGGTTTTATGGAGATAGACGAAACGCTCGAGCAAGCGGCGCAGCGCGAATGTCGCGAAGAGACCGGTTTGATTGTGACAACGGATGATCTGGTTGGCGTCTGGTCGTACTTTCATCGCGAAAAAGGCACTGCTGGCGTGCTGGTGGTGTACACCGCGCACATCGTCGGCGGCGAATTGAAACCCGGCAGCGATTCGGTGGATGTCCGCTTTTTTGCGCCGGAGGAAATTCCCGAAGAGCAACTTGCCTTCTGGACGCATCGCGCGGCGCTGGCGCGCTGGCGTTCAAATGCCTATCGCACAGCCATCCGCGCGCGGGTCACTCCCACCCCATAGCGTTCCCCCGTCATCCCGGCGAATGATTTGTCCGCGACCAAAGGTCGCGCGCGCGTAATCGCTGGTCAGCACAAGGTCGTGTCCCATCTGCGCGAGTGTCGCTATTGTTTCGGCGGGTGTGCCCTCTTCGATTTCCACGCGGCTGGCCGGCGTCGCCGTCGTCAAACAAAAACGCGGCCGATCGAGCGCGGCTTGCGGATCAAGATCATCGTCAATCATCGCGACGATCACCTGGACGTGCCCCTGTGGTTGCATAAACCCGCCCATTACGCCAAAAGGTGCGTACAACGATCCGTCGGACTCGTGCGTGAGCATCCCCGGAATGATCGTGTGGTACGGTCGTTTGCGCGGCGCGAGCGCGTTGGGATGCTGCGCATCGAGAGAAAAGTTGTTGCCGCGATTTTGCAAGGTAAAGCCCCAGCCGCGCGGCACGATGCCGGTGCCAAAGCCCATATAGTTCGAGTTGATGAACGAGCACGCATTGCCCGCGCCATCTACCACGCAAAAGTACACCGTGTCCGATGACGCGACCGGCGCGCCGTGCGTCGTATCAAGTGTGGCGGATTGCGTACTGATGCGCGCGCGACGTGCGGCGGCGTACTTTTTCGAGAGCAAAGCGTCGAGCGGCGCGGGCGCGAATTCTGGATCGGCGACGTACCAGCGTGTATCCGCAAATGCGACGCGCAGCGCCTCGATGAGCAGGTGCCAGCGCGCCGCGCTCAGTGGCGCGTGTTGTTTCAAATCGAATCCCTCCAGCACGTTCAGCGCGATCAGCGCAGCAAGTCCCTGCCCGTTCGGCGGGCACTCCCACACGCGATAGCCGCGATACGTCGTGCTGATAGGCTCGTCCCACGTGGATTCGTGCGCGGCGAGGTCCTCCATCGTCATTACACCGCCAGCGCGTTGAACCACCTCTACGATTGCACGTGCGATTTCACCGCGATAAAACGCCGCTTTGCCTCCTTCCGCAATCGTGCGCAATGTGCGCGCCAGACCCGGATTGCGAAAGAGCTCCCCTGCACGCGGCGCGCGTCCGTCCAGCGTCAGTTCGTCTCCGTTGAGCGCGTGGCGCAGTTGGCGTTCCACTCCCCGCGCCCAGTAGTACGCCGTGAGCGGTGCGACTGGAAAACCACGCTCAGCCAGTTCGATGGCGGGCGCGAGAATATCGCACAGTGGCATCGTGCCATAGCGCGCGATCAGATCGCACCAACCCGCGCACGCGCCGGGAACAGTGATGTTGTGCGCGTGGTACGGATCGGAAATCTGATGATTGGGTGATGCGAGGTTTTGTTGTTTGATGAGATCAATCGTCAGCGCGGCGGGTGCGCGTCCGGAGCCGTTGAGCGCGGTGACGCGTTTTGTCGCCGCATCGAAATAGAGCGCGAACATATCACCGCCCAGCCCGGTCGAAGTGGGTTCGGTGACGTTGAGCGCGGCAGCCGTGGCGACGGCGGCATCTGCCGCGTTGCCACCCTGTAACAAGATTTTGAGGCCTGCTATCGTGGCAAGTGGCTGGCTGGACGCGACCATACCGTGGCGCGCCAGCACAGGGGAACGACGCGATGCAAAGGTCAAAGTCATCGGTGACCTCACGCGCGAAAGATAATTCGTACTCCCATTTCCCTGCTATCTTTGCAAAGCGGGGAGAGCAGGGAGAAAATGGGAGGAGGGGAGTGGGCGGGCGGCGAAGCCGCCCGCCCACTCCCCCATTCCCCAGTTCTCCCTCCCCACGCCGCTCTACGGCGTGGGGAGGGGGCTAGGGGGTGGGGCTATTTCGCAATGGATAGGACGGCTGAGTTGGGGCGAAAAATCTTTCGCCCCCACCAAGCGGAAAAAACTTTTGCATGGTTAGTGGCTGAGTAGTTATCACCACTGCAGAAAACGCTCCTCGAAACGCGACTTGATGGTCAAGGATACGCGCATTCAAAAAGTTTGTGCCCGTGCGGTGCAACTCGCAGTTGCATTTTAAGCAAAGTGTCTGGGATGTCAAAGCCCTAGTCCTCGGGTGCATTTCAGTTTGGGGGCAAGTTGGGGCGACTGCAAGTCGCAGCAAGCCACAGCCATGCCGACCTGCGCCGGCAAAAGATGTTGTCCGCGCAGGTGGACATCGCTCTGCGTTGCGGCAAATTCATTTGCACAGATTTGCCCCGAATGTGAAATGCACCCAGCAGGGGGGCAGGGGGATGAGTGGGGTTGTTCCCGTAAAGGCAAAAGATTTTCTGCCCGTACAACGACGGTGAAATTCAGGCTCAGCCATCGGCTTGCGTTAGCCGTCAGTTTCTAACCGAC
>DAOTYB010000161.1:0-10821 GCA_034435315.1 Anaerolineae bacterium
CCCACTCCCCGCCTCCCATCTCCCCCTGCTCTCCCCGCAAAGCGGGGAGAGCAGGGGGCAGGGGGATGAGAGGGGGTGTCCCCAAGTAGAGACAAGGCATTACCAACTTCTTAAAATCCATTCATTCGGGAGCAGGAAATTATCTTAAATTGTCTGCGCACCGGGGGCTTTTCTTTTATCAGAAATCGTGTATAATAACAGGTGGGCAAAAGTACTGTCATCAGTGCTTGTCTCGATCGGGAAACAACAAATGTGCGAAGGATAGTCGGCGGCAAGGCAACATCGTTGGAAATCAGAAAGGCACCGTCGCGTTCGAGTCCGTCGGCAGTCGTGTTTTTAGTTACCGATGGGCGCAACTGTCTGCCACGAAAAATGAAAAAAATACGCGGCGGTCAGCGGTCGTCGGTCAGTGGTTGTGTTAAGGAGTACACGTGAGAAATCAGAACGATTCCAATAATCAGTGGCTACGGAGCGGGTTGATTTATCTGCTCATCCTGGTTGCGGTATCGGCGTTATTTATGCAGATGGCACAACAACCCAAACAAACGAATATCATTCCCATCAGCAAAGTGGCGCAAAGTGTTCAGGCAGGAACAGTCAAAAAGATTTCCGTCAGTGGCAATACGCTAACGATTACCTACAAAGATGGTGGACCCCAGGAGAGCGCGTTGAGACCGAGTCGCGAGGTGGGTGTAGAAGAGACCTTGCGTACTCTAGGCGTGGCGCCGGAAAAGATGTTGGCAGTGGATATTGTTTATGAACAACAAGCCCAATGGGAAAGTCTTTTGACGCTCGCAGGTACATTGCTCCCGCTCATCTTTATCGGCGCGCTGTTTTTCTTTCTGATGCGGCAAGCCCAGGCGGGCAACAATCAAGCCATGTCGTTCGGCAAATCGCGCGCGCGGATGTTCACCAGTGACAAGCCTACGGTGACGTTCGCCGATGTGGCAGGGGTGGATGAAGCCAAAGCCGAATTGCAAGAAGTGGTCGAGTTCTTGAAAGAGCCGGAAAAATTCACCTCGCTTGGCGCGCGCATCCCCAAAGGCGTCCTGCTGGTGGGACCGCCGGGCACCGGCAAAACTCTCCTCGCGCGCGCGGTGGCAGGCGAAGCCAACGTGCCATTCTTTTCGATTAGCGGCTCTGAATTCGTCGAGATGTTCGTTGGCGTGGGCGCGTCGCGCGTGCGCGATCTCTTTGAGCAAGCCAAACGCAATTCGCCGTGCATTGTCTTTGTGGACGAGATTGATGCGGTGGGTCGTCATCGTGGAGCAGGGCTGGGCGGCTCGCACGATGAACGCGAGCAGACACTCAACCAGATTCTTGTTGAGATGGACGGCTTTGATACCGACACCAAAGTCATCATCATCGCGGCGACCAATCGCCCCGACATTCTCGATCCCGCGCTGTTGCGTCCCGGCCGCTTTGATCGGCGCGTGGTGCTGGATCGTCCCGATATGAACGGACGCAAGCAAATTCTCCAGGTGCACACGCGCGGTAAACCGCTGGCAAAAGATGTGAATCTGGAAGTGATTGCCAAACAGACGCCGGGCTTTTCGGGCGCAGACATTGAGAATCTGGTGAACGAAGCCGCGATCCTTGCGGCGCGGCGGAACAAACGTGAAATCACGATGACCGAACTGAAAGAGTCCATCGAAAAAGTGATCGCCGGTCCTGAACGCAAGAGTCGCCTGATTAGCGAAGAAGAAAAGCGCATCGTGGCGTATCACGAAGCCGGACATGCCATCGTGATACGGATGCTACCCAATGGCGATCCCGTTCACAAAGTTTCGATTGTCGCGCGCGGAATGTTCGGTGGCTACACGCTGGCGCTGCCGGACGATGATCGGTATCTGGGACGCCGCGCCAAGTTTATGGATGATCTGGCGGGCTTGTTAGGCGGGCGCGTGGCAGAGGAACTGGTCTTTGGCGATGTGACCACTGGCGCCGCCAACGATCTCGAACGCGTGACCGACATTGCGCGCGCGATGGTGACGCGCTATGGAATGAGCGAAAAGTTAGGTCCGCGCACATTTGGCAATCGCGAAGAGTTGGTGTTTCTGGGACGCGAGATTTCGGAACAACGCAACTATAGCGAACAGGTAGCGCAAGAGATTGATGAAGAGGTCAAACGCATCATCAACACGGCGTACGCCAGAGCGCGCGAGGTGTTGACCACCTATCGCGACAAATTGGACCTGCTGGCACAGCGGCTCATTCAGGAAGAGACCATCGAGGGTGCCGAATTCGAAACCCTCTTTGCCGATGTGCCGGTGCCGCCGCGTCCCGCACCCTCCACCAAACCCGAAACCCAACCGCGCAGTCGTGAAGAAGCCGATGCGCCGCGCCGCGTCCCGCGGCCGGCACCGTCACCTGCCTGACCAGCGACACAAAAGGCACTTGAAATGGAAGATGCTCTAGCGTTTTGGCGTGATCTCTCGATCGTCTGGTTGACCTTGCTGACAATACTCATTGTCGCTGTGCCGGGGGTGCTGGTGTATCTGGCACAATTGTACCTGCGACGTTTTCGGCGCTGGTTGCGGACGCCCTTGCTCGATGCGCGCGTGTGGGCACTCCGCATCGCACAGCATACACAACGCGTGTCGGTACGCGTGGCGAATGTGCCCATCACCCTGTACGCGCTGGGGGCGCGCTTGCAGGTGACCACGCGTGGCGCGTTGCACATCCTTCTGGACAAGCGAGGTGGCAATGCAGACACAACATAATCCCCCAGAGATGATCGCACATATCCACCGGCGCGCACAGACGCTGCGCCAGAGTGCTGCCTACCCTGCGCTGATGGGTAGCGTGGCGGGGGGAATCGCCGGCGCGCTGATGGCAATCGTCATCGCCAAACGCATCGCCGGGCGTGATACGTCACGCGAGGCAGTTGCACCGCGCGAGCATCCCAGAGAACCGGCGCGCTTTGATCTTTCGGTGCGGGACCTGGTGCAATTGGCGATGCTTGTCGCGTCACTCGCGAAACAGGTTCGCGTGTGGCTGAAAGAACGGAGCGCGTGACACGCGGTTAAGGCGATACAAACTGCGCGGTTAATTTTGACGGATCGCACTAGTCGTCTTATAATAAACGCATTGAGCCAGTGTAGGGTACGGCGATGGAGGAAAAAACGCACTGCGAAGCACAGGTGCGGGTCTGGGCGCGACGGATCGAACAAGCCGGAATGGTCGCGCCAGCCATTTTGTTTCTGGAATTGTACAAACCGCTGGCGTTTCTGGGCGCGCAATTGCTCTGGCTGGCTCAACCCTTGCTCAGTTTAGGTGTGCATCCGCGCGAGGTCAATGATCTGGCGCGACTGTGTGAAGACCCGCAGGCATTAGAAGCATTGCTGGCGCGCCTGGAGGCAAGTCGAACGCACAACACCTAACGCGTCGAGGCGCGCGCGTTTTGCAACTGTTCTAGAGTGACGTTGTTCGGCGTGGCGGTCATCTCCAAGACGATCGCTGCGCGGCGCGGCAGTCATATTTTCAGGAGTGTCCGAGTGCAAGTTCTGTGGGATCTCTTAGATTCAACCATAGGAGCGCGCCAGTCATTCGCACTTGCCTTGCTCCTCTTTTTTCTCCCCATTCTGTTCTTTGCGTATTGGGCGATCAAGCGCGGCGCGCAGGTCAAGTTTCGCCCAATTGCCGCGTATGAGGCACTCCGCGGCTTGTTTGCGCGTTCGGTCGAAACCGGACAACCGGTCCACCTTTCGCTCGGCACGAGTGGGGTGGGCGATCAATTTACTGCTGATACGGTTGCCGCGCTCAATGTGCTCGAGTATCTGGCAGAGCGCGGCGCGGTGAGCGCGGCAGCCCCACTCGTCACGCTGGCGCATCCCACCACGTTGGTGGCGGCACAAGACTTGCTCCGCCGCGTCTATCGCCAGAGTGGTCTGGCAGAAGAGTACGAGCCCACGCGCGCGCGCCTGACCGCGCCAGACCCCTTGTGTTTTTCCACACCACGTCCCGATCATTTTCCGTATGCGGTCGGCACGATGCGCCTGTTGACCCAGCAAAAGTTAGTAGCAAATGTGATGGTGGGGCGATTCGGCGACGAATTTTTGTTGATGGGGGAAGCCGGCGCGCAACGCGGCTTGACGCAAATCGGCGGGACCAGCGCGCCCGAGGTCTTGCCTCTGGTCACTGCCACGATGACACATCCTTTGATCGGTGAAGAAATCTACGCCGGCGGCGCGTATCTCTCTAACAAAACGACGCATCTGGGCAGTTTGCTGGCTCAAGACCTGATGCGCGGTGTGATTGTGGCGGCTGTGACAGGAATGGTTCTGCTGCTTACGCTGGGGCTGATCTAAAATGCGATGGCTGTTAACCACCATTGTAATCGCCGTGGGGTTCATCACCCTGCTGGATTATTTTTTCGAGTCACCCCTGCTGGATGCAGTGGGGTTTGCCTTTCGCGAGTGGACGATTATCCTGACGGCATTCGCCTTGTTCGTCGGTGTGATCAATTTACTTCAGGTGCACCTGACGCGCGTGCTACGTCGGCACGAAACGGGCGCGGGGTACAGTGTGTTGCTGTTACTCACGGCTGGCATCGTCACCGCGACCGGCCTGTGGTTCGGTTTGCCCAGCGAGCCGATGACGTGGCTCTTTGATAACATTTACATGCCCTTGCAAAGCACGTTCTTTGCTCTCGTGGCGTTCTTCCTCGCCACCGCCGCGTATCGGGCTTTACGCGCGCGCACGCTGGAAACCGCGTGGATGCTGATCATCGCGCTGATTGTGTTTCTTGGACAAACGCCACTGCTCGGTATCCTGAACGAAGCACGCGAATGGGTGTTGAATGTGCCCACGACGGCAGGGGTGCGCGGTATCCTGATTGGCGTGGCACTGGGAACGCTGGCAACGGCGTTGCGTTTACTGTTGGGTTGGGATCGCCCCTACAGCAACTAGGTCACTTATGATTCAATGTACGCACTGTGGCACGAAGAATCGAGACGGCAGCAAATATTGTAGCGATTGCGGCGCGCGCCTCGTACCGCAAGCCGGTTTGGTCTGCCCGATGTGTAGCACCCCCAACCCGGTCGAAAATGTTTTTTGTAGCAAGTGCGGCGCGCGTCTGGTCCCGCTCACCGCGGCTACCATCACCGACAAGCCCGCCGCGCCGGCACCCATCAAAGGGATTTCGCTCCCCAGCAAGCCTGCCGAACCTCCCGCGCCGCCACCTCCGTCGGCAAAGACAGAGGATTGGTTGGAACAATTGCGCACTCAAATCCCCGACCAGCCCACCGACGAGCCCTCTCCCGCCGAACCGCCCACCCACGAGGAAACAGAGGGCATTCCCGATTGGCTGGCGCGTTTGCGCGCTGCCGAGCCGCCTCTCGATGAACTCTCTCCGGGCGAAAAGGCGCGACAGGCTGCCGCTGCCATTCAAATTGGTGACGAGGATGTCCCCGATTGGTTGCGCCCTGCACCCGCTGAAACCGAATCGCCGCGTGTCGCGGATACCGCACGAATGCCCGATTGGGTATTAGAAGTGCCAGCGGCACAAGCCGCGCCCTCTTCTGCTGCCCCAACACCATCGGCTCAAGAGCCAGATACAGCCGAGCCCCAAGTGCCCGCGTGGTTCAAGCCGATCGAGCCATCTCCCGATCTGCCTCCGCCGGTTCCCGCCACCGAAGACGAAATTCCCGATTGGCTCAAAGCACTGAAACCCAGCGACGAAGCACTGCGCGCGCCTGCGCCGCCACTACCCAGCGAAACGCTAGTGGAGGGCATACCTGCGGAAAAACCAGCGTGGCTCACCACCACGCCCTACACTGACATCAGTGAGGACGAATTTTTACCCGATTGGTTACGCACCCCCATTCCACCCCAGCCTACCCCGACGACACCCGAAGGGGTGGCGCCGGAATTTCGCGGCGAACTGCCCGATTGGATCGCGGCACTCAAACCTGCCGAAGCCGCCATACCACACATCGTCGAGACGGGTCCTGTAGAGACCACAGGACCTCTGGCAGGGTTGCGCAGCGTGTTACCGCTGGCGGCAGTTATCGCCGAACCGCATCGGCTCTCCCCCGCGCCCGACAAGCCACCTGCCGAACACGCGCGCTTGTTCGAAGCGATCGTTGCGGCGCCAGTGGCGGCGCATCCCCCACGCGCCCGAGCATCCACGCGGGGGAATACACTCTTTCGCGCGCTGGTGTACATCTTGCTGACACTCGCCATCGTGATTCCGTTTTTCGTACCCGATCTCGCCAACACGTCCATCCGTACTTTTGGCACTCCCACTGCCGATCTCTACGACACCGTCGCCACCTTGCCGTTCGATTCTCTCGTCGTTCTCGCGTTCGATTATGATCCGGGCAGCAGTGGTGAGATGGAGGTTCAGGCAAACGTGTTGGTGCGTCATCTGATGCAACGTCGCACGCGCATTGTCGCAATCAGTACGCTGGAAACCGGACCGCAGATCGCGCAACGCGTGCTCGACACTGCCGCGCGCGCGACGGGCAACTATGTGTACGGAACCGATTACGTGAATCTGGGTTATCTGGCAGGACATGAGGCGGGGCTACGTCAATTGGCGCTGGCGGGTTTCGCCCCCACGACTATTGATTATGTGCAGCGCCGACCATTGACGCAGTATCCCAACCTGAGTGCCGTGCAAAGTTGGCGCAACGTGGCGCTGGTGATTCAACTGGCCGGCACACCCGAGGTGTTGCAAAAATGGATGGAGCAAGTGCAACCGCGCGCAGGAGTAAAAATCGTCGCGGCAGTGAGTGCCGCCGCCGAGCCACGCGCGCGCGCGTATCGCGAGGCAAAGCAATTGCAAGCATTTATGAGCGGCTTGATGGGTGCAGCGCAGTACGAAATTCTATCGAACCAGCCTGGGCTGGCAGTGATTAGCGTGGGTGCACAAAGCACCGCCAGTGTGGTGCTCATCGCTTTGATCATTATGGGCAATCTGTTCTGGCTATCATCCCGCAACCGAGGCAAAACCAAATGAGCGATGTAATCGGCGTGTGGGTGGGCGCCATCCTGACCCTGGTGGTATTCAGTTATCTGCTGGGCGATACGCCGCTCTTTCGACTCGCACAGGCAATTTTTGTTGGCGTAGCAATCGGCTATGCCATCACCGCTGCCGTGTACCTGATTCTTATTCCCAAACTCTTTGACCCGCTGATACTCGACCCGGTGGCGCATTCGTATCTCATCGTCCCACTGGTGTTGGGCGTGCTCTTGCTGTTCAAAGTGCGTACCGCGTGGTCACCGCTGGGTAACCTAAGCGTGGCGTTCTTGTTTGGCGTGGGGAGCGCGTTAGCCCTTGGGGGTGCGCTGGATGGTACGCTGTTGCCTCAACTCGCTGCAACACTCGTGCCACTCGATTCGCTGGAGAATGTGTTACTCATCGTGGGCACGCTGGGCGCGTTGCTTTCGTTTCGCTTTGTGCAACCTACCACAACGCGTCTTGGCGCGCGCGCGGTGGAAGCGCTGGGACGTGGCTGGGGCACGCTAGGACGCTGGTTTGTGTGGATGGCACTCGGCGCGCTCTTTGCGAATATTGCCGTCTCACGCATTACCATTCTGGTCAACCGCGTCTATTTCTTGCTGCACGATTGGCTCCAGGTGGTTCGCTAGCCCAACACGGCACAATCTCTGTTGGGCGATACGTACATTTTTCGTAACTGCTCAGAGCAGTCAAAGTTTGTGTCCCTGCTGAGTAGAGCCAATGGCTGAACCTCAAAACATCGAGTCACTGCTCGTTGTAGACATTGGAAGCGTCACCACCAAAGTCGCGCTGGTCGATTTGGTGAACAATCAGCATCGCCTCATCAGTTTGGGTACGGCGGTGACCACGCGACACGCGCCCGAGGCGAATGTGCTCGTGGGCGTGTGCGATGCAATTCACCAAATTCAGGCGCGCACCGGGCGTCAACTCTTGACCGACGCGCGCCAGTTGATTACCCCGGAACGTTCTCACTTGCAAGGCGTGGATGCTTTTGTGGCAGTGACGAGCGCGCCCGAGCCGTTGCGCGTGGCATTGGTAGGCTTGAGTCGCTCGCTCAGTATCACCAGCGCACAGCGCGCCATCCAGAGCGCGCACGCGACGCTTGTCACGACGCTGGCACTCGACGAAAGTATTGGACGCTGGGTGCCGGTGACAATCCCGCCGCCGCCCAATGCCGATTCGCAAACTCCGCGCACCGTCCTCGAAGACCCGCTGGTGCTGGCGGCGGAGGCACTGGCGCGCGCACAGGTGGATGTAATCGTTCTCGTCGGTGGTGTGGATGGTGGAGCAACCACCGCCTTGTACGATATGACGAACCTTGTCGCCGCCGTGGTTGCCGCGCGCGAGGAAAGCGCGCGTCCACCAGTGATTTTCGCCGGCAACAGTGCCGCCCGCGCCGAGGTCGCCCAACGCATCGGACAAATCACACCGTTGCGTGTGGTGGACAATGTGCGCCCCACGCTGGAGAGTGAAAATCCACTCCCCTTGCAGCGCGAACTCGAAGCGCTCTACGATGAAAAGAAGATTCGCTGGATGCCGGGTATTACCGATTTGACGAACTGGACAGCGTTGCCGATTCGTTCCAGCGCACACGCCTTTCACGATGTGATGCGCTATCTCGCGCGACGTTATGGCTTGCGCGTGCTGGGGGTGGACCTGGGCGCCAGTGCCACGACACTCGTGGCAGTGCATGGCGAGCAGATGCAAAGCATCCTCAGAGCCGATGTGGGATTGGGACACCACCTGGCACATCTCCTCGAGCGCATCCCTCTGGAGCAATGGCTTGCGTGGCTTCCTATCGAGATTCCTACGGAGGAAGCGTACGCCGCGTGGCTCAATCAATCGCTGTATGCGCGCACCTTGCCAACGACACGGCAAGAGGCATACTTGATGCACGCCGCGGCACGCGTGGCGCTTGCCACCGCCGCGCGTGACCTCGCCACAGACGAATACGATTTGTTGGTGTGTAGCGGAGGTCTCTTTGCTTCCAATGTGAATCTCGGCGCGCTGGCACTCGTGGTACTCGATGCGCTGCAACCGCAGGGCGTCTTCTCGCTGGCAGTTGATACGTTTGGCCTGGTCCCGGCGCTGGGCGCGCTGGCATTACTGAATGCGCCAGCCGCCACAAGTGTTCTCGAACGCGATGGTTTGCTCACTCTGGGTTCAGTGATTGCGCTCCAGTCCAGACATCGCGACGGACAACTGGCGGCGCGCGTGCGCATTCAACCCACCAACAGCGGTCCCATCAATCTCGAAGTGGCACACGGTTCATTGGAACTGGTGCCGATTTTGTTAGGGCAAAAAGCCGCACTCGAAGTGCGACTGTCAGGAAAAAGTCACCTCCAGAAAGCCAAACGCGGTGTCTTTCAGGCACACGTGGAAGGGGGCGCGCTCGGTGTGATTATTGACGCGCGCGGTCGCCCCATCACTTTGCCCGATGATCCCGAAAAACGTCGCACCAGGGTTCAACAATGGTACTGGGACTTGGGAGGAGAGATGGCCTATGGCTAGCACGCCCCTCCCTGCGTTACCCCACACGCGTATCCTCAAGATGGCGCGCATCCGCCGCGAGCGTTTGTTGCCAGCACGCGGCATTGTGATGGTCACTGCCGGTAGCCGCGTCGGCGCACTGGACGTAATCGGCAAAGTCACCAGCGCGACGCGCTTGCGCCCGGTGCCGGTGGCACGCTATTTACGCGCGCCAGAAAAAAATCTGGGAAAATATTTGCTCAAACAGGTCGGAGAAGAGTTTGCCGAACGTGAAGTCATCGTCGCCAGATCCGAATGGTTTGGCTTGCTGCGTCGGCGCTATTACGCGCCGAGTGCCGGACGTCTTGCAGCAGTGCAAGGCGCGTGGATCGTTCTCGATCTCACCGATACGGACGTTGAACTGCGTGCCCTGTATCGTGGCACGGTAATCAATGTGATGGCGCGGCAAGGCGCCGTCATCGAAGCCACCGGCGCGTTAATCCAGGGAATGTGGGGAGCCGGCGGCGAGGGCTATGGCGTGTTGCGGCGAATGGTAGAACAGCCCGATGGTCGCGGGACCGAGGAGCAGATTGATGTCAGCGCGCGCGGCACCATCCTCATCGCGGGTGCAGGCATTACCGAGGGCGCGCTACGGCGCGCAGCCCAAGAGCGCGTCGCCGGGTTGATCACCGGCAGCCTGGCGCCACATCTGCGCCAACTCGTGGTGACCTTGCAAATTCCTACGCTGGTCACGGAAGGCTTTGGGGCGCGCCCAATGGCAACACCTATTTTCGATTTGCTGAACAGTCATATCGGCGAAGAAGCCGTCATCAACGCGCCCACCTCGCCGCGCAGTACAATGCGCCCCGAAGTGTTCATCCCCATTCTGGCAGGCACAGATACACGCACCGTCACACCGCCGCCTACTTTACTGACACAGGTGGGCGCGACGTTGCGCATACTCGGCGGCACGCGCAGTGGGCAAATCGGAACTCTTGTTGATACGCCAACTCTCCCGCGCCAGTTAGAAAGCGGCGCGCTGGCGCGTGGCGCCGAAGTTGCCTTTTCCGATGGCGCGCGCGTCTTTGTGCCGTTCGAAAATATGGAATTGATCGGCTGACAAAATTTCGAATTGCCGATGAGTGATTCTGCGTAATTGCAAGCCTGTCTTTCGCACCTGACGAATCTTAGTAGGTGTGCAAAAGTCTTTTCCGCCATCGGAAGGTTACGATGCTCGTTGTTTCGCCATCGTTGTACGGGCAAAAAATCTTTGTAACCGTTCAGGTGCCATTGCGAGGAGCGTTTTTTGCGGCGAAGCAATCTCCGCGTTACGATCTGCGGTGGGCAACGTTGGGGATTGCTTCGCAGAAATCGCTACTCAGAAA
>DAOTYB010000162.1:0-9197 GCA_034435315.1 Anaerolineae bacterium
GAAATTCCCGAAAGAAGCGCTCCAACAGATTGGTGGACCGCACCAAGGGATGCAACGAGACGTCCAACTGGTAGAACGTGAAACAACGCTTGAGTCCCCAGGTGAAGTTGTGTACGGCTTTCGGTTCGAGAGTCTCCCACTTGGTGACGAAGCCAACCAACCGCTGCTCGGCTTCGCCTTGGGTGGGCGACTCGAAGATATCCAAGGCTTCGGTCTTCATGGTCTGATACCGTTGCTGCCGCGCCGCCGCCTCGGTCAAGGGTTGCCCGGTTTGTGCATCATGGCTGGGCAAATCCTTGTAGGTCAAATACCGTTCAAAGCCACGCACTTTGTGGACGGTGCAACGTTGCAGTTTTGCCTGCGGCAGACGCGCGGCGAGGGCTTCCACCACACCATTGCTGCCGTCACAGGTAACCACCTGCACCGCATGGGGGTCAAGACCACGGTCAAGCAGGTGTTGGAAGAAAGCCGTCCACGTGGTGGCGTTCTCGTCTTCGGCGACCTCATAGTGCAGGAGGTAGTGCCGCCCATCGGGAAAGACCGCCAGCGCCGCTAAAATCACCCGCTTTTGACCGCGCCGTTTCTGGCGCTGGTGTCCGCTGCGGTCAGTCCAGGTCTCGCCAGTGGGATAAAGGATTTCCACCCACACGCCATCAATGATGATCACGGGCGGAGTTTCGACCAGCCGTTGGCACCGCCACGCGTCCATGCGTGCTTGGGCGGCCAGGGTGATGCGGTTGACGGCGGCGCGGGACAGCACATGCCCCATGAGCAAATACAGGGTCTCTTGCAAATCCCGCAAGGACAAGCCCATGGCATAGACATACAGGAGGCGATCCAGCACGCTCTGCAGGCTCTGCTGGTAACGAACCAAGACGCGCCACTGCCGCTCGGTGTTCCCGCTCCGAAGTTTCGGGACACGCAGATCGGGAATCCGCCCATAGGTGGTGAGCACTTGGCGACGGAAAAATCCAGAACGGTGTTGTCGGATGGGCTTGCGACCATTCGGCAAGCGGACATAGCGATCAAAGCCGAGTTCTGCGGTCAGTTCTTCCTGCAGGGCGGCTTCCAGGGTGGCCCGTACTCCAACCAGTGCACTCTGTCGGAGGTTGGCTTCGAGCGCATCGTCCAATTCATTTTGAAAAGAGCTGTGCCAGATCCGCTTGATCTGGACTTCCATTTCGGCTATGGTCATGGGGTCACCTCAGCGGGCTAGAGTGAACCCAGCGTACACCAATTTTGCGAAAACTAAAAGACACTAACCTTTTTGCAGTGGACTCATAGCACTGTTTCTCCAGGATTGACAATCGCTTGACGAGAGTGGGCGCTAACCCCATCGTTCCTCTGCGGCTTGTGACAAACTTTGACAGTTCAACAAACTATGCTACAATCTAAACAGAATCCGAGCTTGGCGTACTTCTCACAATAGATAATGCAATCGAACGCCCTTTTCTTTCACATGATCCAACATTTTTAACTTTGGCAACGCCTATGCCTACCCCAGAATCGCTCCGCCGCCTGTGCCGCCAGCGGCTGGTTCTGTTCCGACGTCAGCACTCACCTATTCTAGTCTCCGAAGAGTGGCTGGTCAACACCGTCCAGACCAACCTGAGCAAGGGACGCTTTCAGCGCTTTGCCACATATCGTGCCAAACGCCATCCCCCCACGCTGGCAGACTATATTGACTGTGTGCTCCTGCACGGCAGCCAAGAATACGAACGCATCGCGTTGCTCGAAAAGGGCGACCCAGCCGAATGGGAACGCCTCCGCCTATCTCTGGCACACCGCGCTTGTCGGATGGTGCATCATTTTAGAGATGGAACAGACGCGTGGGAGGAAGCGCTCAATTTTGCTCAGGAAACTTGCCTGATCATCTTTGAGCAAAGATACCCGTTCGATGTTTCGTTCGAGGTGTGGGCAACGAAAATCCTCAAGAATCTCATCCTGGCTCGCTATACACGCGGCAAGGACATTTTGGATCGTCGGCACATACTCGAGTCGCTCGATGCCGAAACAGGCGAGGAAGGAGAGTCCCTGCAGGAAGTTACCCCTGATACCAAGTCGCTTGTCCCCTTTGAAAAGATCGAAAATCAAAACCTCTTGCTGAATGCGATGGCTCAACTTAGCCCTGCCCAGCGCCAGGTGATTCAAGATACCTTCCAGCGCAATCTCAACGATGCGCAGATCGCACGCCGACTGGGCAAGAGCAAACAAGCCGTTTACAACCTGCGTCATCGGGCGCTTGCCCGCCTGCAACAGATTTTGACCCGCCAAACTGCACCGCAAGAAAAGGGGCGTAAAATGCATTAGACAAAGTAGAAGAAACATCTCATCAGAAAGAGCGAAAAAGGTGGTTAGACGAAAGACAAAGGACGAAAGACGAAAGATGAAGGTCGAAGACCGAAGGACGAAAGACAAAGGGCAAAAGAAAGAATCCCTCACGCCGCGTCTGGCTCGCTTGGCTCAGGCCATTGCCACTACCTCGTCACGCCGCGCCCTCACGCACGCCGACGTCGAGGCGCTCCTCGAGTTCTATGTAGACAGCGAGCGACGTGGCGAGAATGCCCGCACGCTCTATCCGACGGTCTGGCAACATTTGCAAGCGTGTGACCTCTGTCGCACCTCCTACACGCTGCTCACCCAGGCTCTGGCGGAAAATAGTGAGCCCTCACCCGAACACCCCTTGCCTCCCTTGCCTTTTCTTACCCCCCAGCCCGAAAAAGCCGCGTGGCACAAACACCTACGTTCGCGCATTGCCGGTGCGCCCCTGGGCTTTGGCTTTACCATTCACGCGGAACATTTGCAGAAACTCGTGGCATCGTCCGAATCAGCCCTTGTTCTGCGCAATCACACCCAACCCGAAACCAAGACCCTCTTGCTGGCTGATCACGTGCCTCTCGGTAAACGCGACGTTATCGTCGAGGTATGGACTCACCGTGCCGAGCCCAACTATCTTCGCCTCGAGATTGTTGTGGTCGCCAGTGACCCTCTGCCTGAGTCTTTGCGCGTCTCGGTACGCTGGAACGCGCATCACTATACCAGCCCGATTCGACAAGGTTATGGTATTATCGAGCGGATACCTATTCCCGATTTGCAGAACGCGCGCGATCTGCACGTAGATTTCGAAGAGATTCCACCGGAACGCGGGCAATAGTATGGAGTCCTCCGATCTTTTGGCAAGTGTGTTTGAACTGGTGCGTCAGCTGTCTAGCGCGACAACGACGCCCCCATCCGTTCTTTCCCCGGAGATTCTGACTCTCCTCGCGAAAACTTCGCCAGCCCATTTGGAACACGTCCTCACAACGCTTGTCGAACAATCGCGCGCACGTCTGGACCAAAATCCGCGTGAGGCATCGGCGCTCGCGCTCATCGCGGAGGCACTGGCGCGCTCACACGCTACTCCCCACACACAGGCTGAAACCGCGCTCGCACTTGCAGAGGTGTTGAATCGGCTGGGCGAATTCAATCCCGCGCTGTCCGCGTGTCGCCAGGCTATCGAAGGTTTTGCCAAGTGCGATGACGCTGAAGGCGCGGCACGCGCACAATGTGAAGTCGCGTGGGCATACACCTTCATCGGCGATCTTGACCAAGCCCTTGCCGCGATCGAACACGCCCGCGCGGCGACCCAATCATCGCTCCTCCGCGCGCGCTGCGATTGGATTCACGCGCGCGTGTTGCGCGATCAATCGCACTATGCCAAAGCGATCACACTGTTCGAGAACGCACGCGCCACACTCCAAGCCGCGCAATTATCCCTGAACGCACTGCGCTGTGAACGCGAACTGGCACATACGCGTATCCTTGCCGAGCGTGGTACGGTACGGCCCACGCTGGAGCAATTGCGAAGCGATTTTCAAAACGCGGGGTGCATGTTAGATGCCGCGCTGTGCGATTATTTTCTGGCAACAGCCGTTGCAGCCACTAGCCGCTATGCGGAAGCACTGGAGTATCTGATCCCCGCGCGCCAAACGTTCGCCTGCTTGAGAGCCGATTTCTTTGTCGCGTGGTGCGATCTATGGCTGGGTGTGACCCATCGGCATCTCAACCGTTTCGACGAAGCGTTACGGGCACTACATCAGGCACGCGATTATTTCCTTGCCCAGAACATCGGCATCGAAGTCTCCGCGTGTGACATCAACCTGGGCAACACGTACTATGTGCTGAATCGGTACGACGAGGCATTGACGCACTATCAGCAAGCGGCAACCTACGCCGATCAGCGCGGGACGCGTCTGGCGCGCATTTACACGAATATGGGACTCGTCTATGCCAAGCAAGGGGCGTATGCCCAAGCCCTCGATCTGCACCATCGCGCGCTAAATATTGCGACGTCCAAAGAGCTCACCGTGCTGGCGGCGCACAACCATGCCAATCTGGCGGCTTGCTATCGGCATCTGGGACAATCGTCGCAAGCATTGCATCACTTACAACACGCTCGCACGACGTTCACGCAACAGAACATGCGTGAGCAAGTCGCCGCACGCGAGATTGACCTTGCCGAGATTCATCTGGCGCGTGGGGAGACGGCGGAAGCATCGGCGTGCTTGAATCGCGCGCGGCGCATCGCGGCGGACGATGGGTTGGACTCGCTCATCGCGATCTGCGATCATCTCCTCGCACAAGTTGCCGCGCAGGATGCCGACAAGGCGCGCGCCCTGGCTTTGCTGGAGAATGCACGCACCCTGTTCAACCAACACGCGCAGATTGTAGATGCCGCGCTCTGCGATCTGACCGAAGGCGAGTTGCGTTTGCAGTGGACTGAACCCGCTTTAGCGCGCGATTGTTTTGAACGCGCCCGCCGCGTGTTGCAGGCGGGCTTGCCCGATTATCTCTGGCGGGCGGATTACGGCTTGGGCCGTTGCGCTCAAATAACGAACGATGGTACGAAGGCACTAGACTATTATCTCCAAGCCGTTCGCACGATTGCCGCCGCGCGCTCGCAGTTAGCGACCGAACAGATCAGCAATGCCTTCTTTGCGCATCGCCAATCGGTGTTTGACGATGCGCTGGTGCTGGCGATTCAACAGGGCTCCGCCAATGCTGCGCTGGAGGTGATCGAGGCAAGCAAAGCGCGTACGTTTCTGGCGCGCTTGCACGCCTGGCGACGGGACTGGCGCCCCCGCCGCGCCCAGGACGATCCTTACATCGCCCAGTTGAGCGCGCGCGAAAAAGAGTTGCGCTACCAACTGGATGCTCTGCGCGAGCGCGTGGCAATCCAGATCACGCCTGCCATCAGCACGCCCGTGCGCGGCGAGCCAGAGACGATCGCGACGGCGGCGTTACAGGAACTCGCCACACTGAGCCAGACGTACGAATTAGTGGTAACGCAGTTACAACTCGCCACCACAGGGCTGGCAGGTGTTTCCGTACCTGCGCCATTTCATCTGGAGAAATTTCGTCAAACCGCCAACGCCACCTTTTGCACTGATTGGACCGCGCTCGATTATTACCTGACCGAGGATACGTTGCTGATTGGCATCATCACGCCAACCGAGGTGCGCGTGGAACGGCGGAACCTCTCGGCGTATGATCGCGCGATCTTGAAACAGTGTACCGCACTCGAAGCAGATCTGCGCGAACTGATTTATCGCGGCACGTTGCGCGGCGAACAAGTACCATCGTCAGGCACCCGTCATTTGCAGCGGCTGTACTCGCTCTTGATTCCAGCAGGGGTAGGTAAAACGTTGCTGATTGCACCACACGGTGCGTTGCATCGTCTCCCGTTCGCGGCACTGATCTGTCCGCACGAGGGCGCCTATCTCGTCGAACAGCACACGCTCGTCTATTCGCCCAGTTTGCAAGCGCTCCACATCCTGCTGAGTGAATCGTCTGACCACACTGCACAACAACCGTTGATTTTGGGAGTATCCGACTTTGCTCAGATGCGTTCGCTACCCGCAGCGGCGGTGGAAGTGGAGCGCGTGCACAAGGTATTCGATGAGCGCGGCATAACACTCTGGGGCGATCAAGCCACGCGCCAAAAGATTCTTGAGCTCAATGCCTCGGGTGAGTTGCACAAGTTTGATGTGCTTCATTTTGCCACGCATGCGGTGCTAGATCGCTCTGCCCCACATCACTCGTACATCCGGTTGAGTGATGGCGCGCTGACCATTTTGGATATTCTCGATCTAGGATTGAACGCGCGACTGGTCACCCTTTCGGCGTGTCAAACGGCGTTGGGGGAAGATGGCGCGGGAGACGAGTGGGTCAGTTTAGCGCGCGCGTTTTTTTACGCTGGGGCGCGCGCGCTGCTCGTAACGTTGTGGTCGGTCGAAGATGAGCCGCAGGTCGGCTTGATGGAGTCGTTCTACCGGTATTTCATGCAGGGCAAGAGTGCAGCAATGGCGTTACGCAAGGCGCAAATCGAAATGATTCGCGCCGGCCGATCGCCGTATCAATGGGCAGCGTTCGCGCTCATCGGACGGCCGTAGAAAAAAAGAGACGAGAGACCTCAGGCAAGGTCTCTCGTCTGACGCTGAAAAACTAGCATCCACCCCCGGGACAGTCTACCGGATCGCATTCTGGTGCGATGGTAGGTAGAAAGAACAGATGGTTGTTGTACTCCAGAGAGATCGCGGGATAAGACGATAGGGGCAGCGCGGTTGCCAGCGCTGGGGCAATCGCTGCAGCCAGTCCCGTCACCGCCAGCATGACAATCAAGAGCGCTTGAATTGCTTTCATCCTCTCTCACCTCCTTTCTCACCAGAGAGGACGATGAAAGAGGTAGTGGACTTACAAATCGGCTGACGAAATGGGCAAGCCCGCACGCGCTATGGCAAATCCCACGCCTAAAGACAAACTGCCCTCGAACGTTTGGGGGCAGTTTGTTCTGTGAGGGACTTGCGTTGCATTTTTGCGTCATTACGGATAGAATATCGGCGTAGATTGAGGGTGAGGAGAACAAGCGGTGGAAAGTTCATCGGCACAGCGCTGCCGCGAAATCGTACGCCAGATGCTGGCTGACCGTGGCTGGCAATTGGTCGAGGATGAGGAACGCTTCGCCGCCGAGATCTGCGCGGAAATCTGCCAGCGTAACCTCACCGATACCCGCCAAGAGCGGTTTGCCATTCAACGTGCTGTGATGCGCCATTACTGTGTCATCTTGTATACCGCGTGCGCGGGGACCGTACTGTTGCGCCAACGCCGCGCCTTCACCGAGTTGTGGAACTATTTGTTCCCTATCGCACTCTATAAAACTCACGAGCCCCAACTCGCCCAGGATTTGACGCAACAAGCGCTCGAAAAAATCTGGAAACGCCTGGCACAGTGCAAAGACGCTGCCAGTTTCCTCGCCTGGTCTAGTATGGTCTTGCTCAACGAAATAAGGGATTGGTTTCGCAAAAACAAGCGTCTACCGTCGGCTTCGATGGATGTTCTCACCGAAACCGAACTGAGTCGTTCCGAGGAATCTCCTCACGAAAGTCAGACCGTTCTGGCTGGCTCCGTAAGGGACGCGTCCGCTCAGGTGATCAACGATGACTTGCGCCAGCGGCTGCTCGACGTGATCGAGAAATGCCTCCAGGATCCACGTCAACAAGTGATCATCATCGAGTCGTTTCTGAATGAACGTGGTTACAAAGAAATTGCTGAGCAATTGGGGCTTACCGTCGGCAATGTTCACGTACTGCGCCATCGCGCGTTGCGGCTACTGCGCGAATGTCACGTGTTCATCGAGTTGTTGGGAGACTATTTCGAATGACCCTTATGCTCGCCGTTCGACAAATTCGGCACTATCTCGCGTCGTCTGCTTCAGATCGTCTGCCGCTTCCGCTCCGCCGACTGGTGTGTGTGGCATGGCAGATCACGTCTGACCGCAAGACCCATGCTCGATGTCGTGCGGCACTTGGTACACTCGTGGAGGCAGAGATGGACGGAAAACTCGCCTTGTGCGATGTGTCGGCTCGCGAACATCTGCGGCTATGCTCTCGTTGCGCCTCACTTTATGCCGAGTTACTCGAAATCTCACTGCTCGAATCACTGGGACGATTGCCACGACCAGCGATATTCCCTGTCCCTGATCTATCGTTTCTGGAGATGACCGATGGTTCATCAAACTGATGCGCAACGCGATGCACTGCGACGCAAGATGCGTGAGCGTGGGGGGAAATTGCCTCCGTCATTAGAGCCACTCGCGCGCGCCGTGCTTGGAGAATCCGAGTCCGATGTATCGCATGAGGAGTGTCTCGCCGCGCTGCCGAGTTATGTGGATGCCGAGATCGCGGGTGAGAACATCGCCGACAAGTTTCCGCGCATCAAGCGGCATCTCGATCTGTGTGAGGAGTGTTCCACGCAGTACGCCGAACTGCTTGAGGTCGCTCTGGCGGCGCAAGAAGGCGAAATTCGTGTCTCTGACGTTATGCCAGAACCCGACCTTGGTTTTCTGCACGACGCGTTTTCAGATTTCGTGATTGAAAAAGCCAGGCGTATGTTGCAGACGCTCTCTTCCGCACCACTCCCTGATCTAAAAGCCATCGCTGAGGTCATACTGGCACAAATTGAGGCGCGCGGCGGAAAATTTATCTTGCAACCTGGTCTGGCACACCAACTGGCGCTAGATGCGGGTGAATTGAGCGAAGCCACTATTGCGCTGGCGTTGAGCTACGCCGCAACGCAACGCCTGGTCCAATCATTGACCCCAGCACAGATAGATGCCTTGCAGACAGAGAACCGGTTGCACACTCACATCGAGGAGATAGCCACCACGACCGCGCAGGAGATACGGGTTGAACCTTCACTCGCCAAACGTCTGGCGCGTGAGTATGCTCGTCTGGTGGGCGCAGATGTCCAGGGGTTGCGCGCCCTCAGCCAACAACATCACCCATGAACGCTGATGATGTACCGTCCTCTGAACCACCTCTCGTCCGCCTGAACGTCTTTGGGTTACCCACTCGAACGACGTTGCTCTTTCTCTTAATCGTTCTCGTCATCGCGCTTCCCCTTGGAGCGACCCTCTTTGGTGAAACGCCTATCTGCGTACCGTTTGTCTGGGCAGGGATGCTACTTCTCCCTTTGCGCGATTTTCTTCGCCAACCCGATGAAACACGGCGCGCTTGTGCAATGATAGACGCCCACCAACGCTTTCCGTGACCGTTCGAAGTTTGGGGAAACGACATTAGATTTGCCGAATCCCAAGGTAACCTCAATTGGCGATGAGCGGGCTTAGATCGTAGCCACATCCTTGCGCGCGAATCCAGCCA